>CAYNPP010000137.1:0-4696 GCA_964399095.1 uncultured bacterium
ATGGGGTGACCCGTATTTATTCGCCCCATGATGGCCAGCATATGGGGTTGCCTGGGATGATTGCAAACATGATGGGTATTGCGGATACTGATCTGACCGAAATCTTACCTAAGGATATAGAAGGTCTACGGTCTGGGGACCCGGCCGTCTTGGGAAGGGTAATATCTGCACTAGAACTGGAGCGGCTCGACGCTGATTTTATTAAGGATATCCGTAAAGAGGCACAAAAGGTCCATAAAGTCCCAGTCCTCGGGATCACGGGTACTGGCGGGGCGGGAAAGTCATCCTTGACGGACGAATTGATTCGACGTTTTAGGCTCTATTCTGGCGAGCCGAACATCGCGGTCATTGCCATTGATCCGACCCGCCGTAAAACCAAAGGCGCCCTTCTGGGTGACCGCATCCGAATGAATGCCATCAATGTTAGCAACGTTTACATGCGATCGCTCGCAACACGAAATGCTCAATCCGAAGTAGTGCCGGCCTCTGCAGATATAATAGCTGCCTGTAAAGTTGCGGGGTTTGATGTGGTAATCATTGAAACTCCGGGCATTGGGCAAGGTGATGCGGCAGTGGTGGACCTGGTGGATGTGTCGCTCTACGTCATGACGCCGGAGTTTGGAGCGCAAAGCCAGCTCGAAAAGATCGGTATGCTCGACTTTGCAGATGTAGTGGTCATTAATAAATTGGATCGCAAAGGGGCTTTGGATGCGCTCCGGGACGTGCGCAAGCAGGTCCAGCGCAATAATGAAGCCTTTGAGAAGTTGCCCGAGGATATGCCTGTTTTTGGTTGTGTGGCCGCGAAATTCGCCGATATCGGTGTTACAGCGGTATATCAGGAACTTTTAGAACAGTTTAAGAACAAAGGGAAAAAGGTTTTTGGCTGTTCTATCGAACTGGTTGGCGTCAAGCTTTCTAAGCCCGGACAGGCAATTGTGCCGCCGGAGCGTGTATATTATTTGGCAGAAATTGCGGAAACTGTTCGGCAATATCACAACACCATCGCCCAGCAGTCCCGAATTGCTCGAGAGCTCCAGCAATTACAAGAATCGAGGCGGATGCTAATTGAAGCTGAAAAAGAAGTTACAGGTGATCTTGATAGCTTGATTTTAAAGCGCGAAGAAGAGCTGGACCCGCGTGCTAAGAAGCTTTTGGAAATTTGGCCAAAGGTTGTTGAGAGGTATTCGGACGAAGAATATACGTTGAAAACACGCGATAAGGATATTCATACCAAGCTCAAAAGTGAGACGTTGTCGGGCTGCCAAATCTCCAGGGTGGCGCTTCCCAAGTATGAGGATCATGGTGAGCTTTTAAAATGGATGCTAAAGGAAAATTTGCCGGGGGCATTTCCCTATACGGCAGGTGTTTTTGCCTTTAAGCGTGATGGCGAGGACCCCATACGCATGTTTGCGGGTGAGGGGGATGCCTTTCGGACTAACGCGCGTTTCAAAATGTTATCAAAGGACTTTACAGCTAAGCGTCTATCTACCGCCTTCGATTCGGTCACGCTATATGGGTTTGATCCAGACTTGCGACCAGATATATACGGCAAGGTTGGGAATTCGGGAGTTTCCATCGCCACACTGGATGATATGAAGGTTTTATATGATGGTTTTGATCTTTGTGCGCCGACTACATCGGTTTCCATGACTATAAACGGACCCGCCCCAATGGCTATGGCTATGTTTCTTAATACAGCCATAGACCAGCAGCTTGATAAATTCTTTAGCGAAAATAACCGTAAGCCTGGGGAAAAGGAGTTCGAAAAAATCTCGGAGTGGGTGCATAAAAATGTGCGTGGGACGGTACAAGCAGATATCCTCAAAGAGGACCAGGGCCAAAATACCTGTATTTTTTCGACGGAATTTGCGCTCAAAATGATGGCGGACATTCAAGAATATTTCGTTCAGCATCAGGTTCGGAACTTTTACTCGGTCTCTATTTCTGGCTACCACATTGCCGAAGCTGGGGCTAACCCAATCTCCCAGTTGGCCTTCACCCTTGCCAATGGCTTCACGTATGTAGAAGCATATCTTGCGCGCGGGATGCAAATTGACGATTTTGCCCCTAACTTGTCATTTTTCTTCTCTAATGGCATGGATCCTGAATACACTGTGATGGGTCGCGTAGCGCGGCGGATATGGGCGACGACGATGCGCTTTAGATATGGAGCTAAGGAGCGTTCGCTAAAGCTCAACTACCATACGCAGACATCAGGGCGATCGCTGCACGCGCAGGAGATGGATTTCAATGATATTAGGACTACTCTACAGGCTTTAATAGCGACATATGACAACACCAATTCTTTGCACACGAACGCGTTTGATGAAGCCATTACCACGCCGACGGCAGATAGCGTTCGCCGGGCATTAGCCATACAGATGATCATCAATAAAGAATGGGGACTAGCCAAAAACGAGAACCCTAACCAAGGGGCTTTCATCATCGATGAGTTGACGGACTTGGTAGAAGAGGCGGTTTTAAAAGAATTTGAGCGAATCGCTGAGCGCGGTGGTGTGTTGGGTGCAATGGAAACAGGATACCAACGATCTAAAATCCAAGAAGAATCACTCTACTACGAGCACAAGAAACACGATGGCACATTCCCAATCGTAGGTGTTAATACGTTTCTCAATTCCAATCCACCGGATGACATGACGCCGGAGTTGCAGCGTTCTACGGACGAAGAAAAGACTAGTCAACTTGAGAGGCTGTCTAGTTTCAAAAAGAAACACCAAGAACATTCGTTGGATATGATCGCAAAATTGAAAGAGACAGCGACTTCTGGAGGCAATGTGTTTGAGGTGTTAATGGGGGCAGTGCGAGTCTGTTCGCTTGGCCAAATCACGGAGGCGCTATTCGATGCAGGGGGCCAGTATCGTCGGAACATGTAGTGGGGTTCAGTGCGATGAAACCGAATGGATATATTTTTGAGAATGGCTTAAGAGAAGTTCTTTTCGAATTCCGACGTGTTGGCAATTCTCTCAGAGTTTGTGCTATCGATCCCGACACACGAATAGAAGTGATTATGATTGGAGACCCGAAGCAGAGTGCGGGGGTTCTTAAGCGGCTTGCCACACAGAAACTTATGTATGTGATGAGAAAGAAGGGTATTAAAACGCGGCGAATTCATTATAGACGTGGAAGGGGTAACGATTTTTAATTTTTATAGGGGATTGTCCTAGAATTTCAACAATTAGCATGTAACTTGAGTGTATTTCCCACTATAGAGTTCTCTGAAAATCATGTGTCTTTCTTGGCATGTTGACTCCAGATATGGTACAGAAGAATGTTCGCGCGCCGCATACATAGTGCGCTCCTCCATATCGCCTGGGACATGAGGATTTTATGAAGAGCCGAACCATTGCAATTGCTTGTGATCATGCGGGGTTTCCACTCAAACGGGTTATTCAAAAATTTCTCGTTGAGCACGGATATAAAATAAATGATCTCGGCACGAATTCGGAGGAATCGGTTGATTATCCCGAATTTGGTTTTGCCATGGCCGAAGTAATCGATAGGGGTCTTGTAGAGACCGGTGTTTTAGTGTGTGGCAGTGGCATAGGTATTTCAATTGCGGCCAACCGTAATCCAAAGGTTCGTGCAGCGCTAGTTCATGACGCGTTAGGAGCACGCACGAGCCGACAACACAACAATGCAAATGTAATTTGTTTTGGGGCACGTATGATTGGCGAGGATCTAGCTAAGGATTGCCTTGAAGTGTTCCTCAATACCGAATTCGAAGGTGGTCGTCATACTAGACGCGTTGATAAACTCTCATCGTTCGAATAGCTATTTACCATCTTTCTGTGAAACGGAGTAACTATGCTGAACAAGTCGAACGATTACGCGTCCGAGGCGCTATCCGGTTTTTTCGAAGATGATCTGGCCCACAGTGATCCCGAGGTTCTAGCTGCCGTTGATAATGAGCTTAGTCGCCAGCAGGAACAAATTGAATTGATAGCATCTGAAAATATTGTTTCACGTGCTGTCATGCAGGCACAGGGAAGTGTCATGACGAATAAATACGCCGAAGGTTACCCAGGCCGGCGTTATTATGGTGGTTGTGAATTTGTCGATGTTGCAGAGACGTTAGCAATTGAGCGAGCGAAAGAGATCTTTGGTTGTTCCTATGTTAATGTCCAGCCTCATTCTGGCGCGCAAGCCAACGGCGCAGTATTCATGGGTCTTTTGAAGCCGGGAGACACAATTATGGGTATGACGTTGGATGCTGGTGGTCACCTTACGCATGGGGCTCCGCCCGCACAATCAGGACAGTGGTTCAATTCGGTTCAATATGGCTTGACTGGTGACACGCATGTGGTTGACTTTGAAGAAGTTGAAAGACTGGCCTCCGATAACAAGCCAAGAATGATTATTTGTGGAGGCTCGGCTTACCCTCGTCAGCTTGATTTTAGTCGCTTCCGTGTCATTGCGGATGCAGTTGGGGCGTATCTTATGACTGACATGGCACATTTTGCAGGCCTTGTGGCAGCCGGGCAACATCCATCTCCACTGCCGTTTGCTGATGTTGTCACCACCACTACGCACAAAACATTAAGGGGGCCACGTGGCGGTATGATACTTTCGAATAGAGAGGATCTCGGTAAAAAGATCAATTCGGCGGTTTTCCCGGGCCTACAGGGAGGTCCTTTGATGCATGTAATAGCTGCCAAGGCCGTCGCATTTGGAGAGG
>CAYNPP010000138.1:0-4621 GCA_964399095.1 uncultured bacterium
ATCATCAATATCCTCTAGTAATTGCATCTGTCATTCTTGATACTCTAACCATTTCTTTTACGTCATGAACACGAATAATATCTGCACCTCTATCTATAGCTATTGAGATTGTTGCAGCAGTGCCCTCTAATCTTTCTGAAGTTGGCAAATTCAACACTTCCCCTATATGAGATTTCCTAGAAGTTCCAATTAAAATTGGAAATCCAAATTTTAATTTATCTAATTCTCTTAAAACCGTAATACTTTCTTTAGATGATTTATTAAAACCTATCCCAGGATCTATTATTAGTTTTGATAAATCAAAATTCTTATTTTTTAAGTTGGAAATACATTTATTTAAGTCTTTTTTGATACTAAAAATAACATTTTCTTTATGAGGAATTTTTTTATTGTGAGTAAGAATAAAAGGAATATTCAATTGACATACTGTATTAATCATTTCTGAATCATAATTCATCATAGAAACGTCATTAATAATATCGGCTCCTGCATTAAAAGCCTCTTTTACAACTTTTGATCTTCTAGAATCTATACTTAATGGAATATCCAATCTTTTTTTCAATTCAGTAATAACAGGCACAACTCTATTAATTTCATCTTCAATTGTTACAGCTTTCACATTGGAATAAACAGAACTAGGTCTAGTAGATTCTCCTCCGACATCTATAATATCTACACCAAATTCCTTAAAGTTAGATGCTAATTCAACTACTTTATCAACATTTTCTCCTAATCCATCTCCAGAAAAAGAATCAGAAGTAACATTAATCACTCCCATTACATAAGTCTTTTCACCCCAATTAAAAGTTTTTGATCCAATTTTTAAAATTATTCACCTCGAAGTTATCGATTTTCAAATACACTAAAGATAATTATACTTAAATGTAAATTAATTATAGGATTATTAAATTAATAATATTTGATCGTATTTTAACTGTAGATTACGATCTATTACATAATTTTTTCATAAAACTTGGAGAGATAAAATTACTTCTAATTCAAAAAATAAAGATTCTAATATAAATAAAAATGAAGAACTCAAGGACAGAAGATCGCTTGCACAACAAGGTGGAGGTCCAGAGAAAAATAAAACCCAAAAAAGTAAAGGCAAGTTGTTAGCTAGAGAAAGGCTTTCTCTTCTTTTCGATGATGGGAAGTTTGAAGAGTTTGATCAATTTGTTACTCATAGATCTCAAGAATTCGGTTTAGATAAACAAAAATTCGAAGGTGATTCAGTTATATGTGGATTTGGTCAAGTCAATGGAAAACAAGTTTTTGCTTTCTCCCAAGATTTTACTGTTTTAGGAGGTTCTTTATCAGAAGTAGCTTCAATGAAAATATGTAAACTTATGGATCATGCTGTAAAAACAGGATGTCCTGTAGTAGGAAATAATGACTCTGGAGGAGCAAGAATTCAAGAAGGAGTTGATTCTCTAGCAGGTTATGGAGAAATATTCAGAAGAAATACTATGGCATCAGGAGTAATCCCTCAATTAACTGTTATAGCAGGACCTTCAGCAGGTGGTGCTGTTTATTCTCCAGCACTTACTGATTTTATTTTTATGGTTGAGGAGATAGGTCAGATGTATATTACAGGTCCAGAAGTAATTCAAGCAGTCACAGGAGAAAAAGTGAATCATCAGGAATTAGGTGGTTCAAAAACTCATTCTCAAAAAAGTGGTGTAGTTCACGTAAGCACAAAAAATGAGACTGAATGTTTTAACAAAGTTAGAGAATTATTGTCATACTTACCTTCTAATAATTTAGATGATCCAGAAGATTTCGAATCCTCAGATTCTGTAAATAGAATTTCTGACAAGTTAAAATCAATCATCCCTAATGAAGCAAATCAAAGCTATGACATGAAAGAAATTATTAGAGAAATAGTAGATTCAGGGAAAATATTTGAGATTCATAAAGATTTTGCTACAAATATAATCACCTGTTTATCACGTTTTGATGGACAAGTAGTAGGGATTGTAGCTAATCAACCTTTATCTGTTGCAGGAGTTCTTGATATTGATGCATCAGTGAAAGCAGCTAGGTTTGTTAGATTTTGTGATGCATTTAATATTCCTATTCTTACATTAGTAGATGTTCCAGGATTCATGCCTGGAGTTAACCAAGAGTTTGGAGGAATTATTCGTCATGGGGCAAAATTACTCTATGCATATTCCGAAGCTACTGTTCCCAAAATTACAATAATTATTAGAAAAGCATATGGAGGAGCATATATTGTTATGGGAAGTAAAGAACTCAGATCTGACATTAATTTGGCTTGGCCAAGTGCTGAAATAGCAGTAATGGGTCCTGAGGGTGCTGTAAAAATAATTTCAAGAAAGACAATTCAAGCATCAGAAAACAAAGAAGAGACACAAAATAAGTTAGTAGACGAATATAGAGATAAATTTGCTAACCCATTTGTTGCTGCTAGCAGGGGCTATCTTGATGATGTCATAGATCCTTCAACAACTAGATCAAAAATAATATCTTCTCTAAAAATGTTAAAAACAAAAAGCGATAATAATATTCCCAAAAAACATGGAAATATCCCTCTTTAATACTAAAGGATTCATTAATGATTGATTTGTTGAAAATCGCAAAAACCGAAGCCAATGGAGGCAATTTATTTAAGCAGCTTTCAGATTTATTTGAAGATGCAAAAATAAAACCAAGAGGTTACCCTGATGCAGTAGTATGGCAAGGTGGAAATCACAATGAAAAAATAAACCCAGTTGCACATTCCTTAACTGATGCTTATGCCCTATTAGGCACTATAGCTGCGATAGATATTTTAGGCTTACCTTTTTATGCTGTTCCAATGTGGTCTCAATTTCGTCACGATACTGAACTTGAAGCATTAGCATGGTTTGGGAATATACCTTCAACGTCTATCAAATGGTCAACTGCAGGAGATGCTTATGTGAATGATGGAAAAGGCAACAAAGTTGTTGTAATGGGGAAATCTGGAAATGCGCATCTAAGGACTCAAGCAGGTGTTTACTGTAACGTTAGGCCTTATGGACCAATAACTGTTGTAAGAAGTATGCCTTGCCTTCCCTACTCCCAGAATAAAAGTAAGTTTTCAGTGGACCATGCTGGAATAATACATTCTGAAATGAATTCTCCTGGTGTACAAATGGCTTATGCAAATAGATTATTTCTTAAATTAGTAAATGACAGTGGTGCTATAGGAAGAATTGCTACTAAGCCAACTCAGGCAATGGAAGATGGTATCAATGCAGGTTTACATTCTTGGTTGATTAAAGACACAAATTTTGAAGTTGGAAGAAAATATGCAGTAGATCCTTATGAAGAACACAAAGAAAGTATTGAAAAAATAATTAAATTATTGCCTTCTGATTTTAAAAATGGAATGGGAAATTGGTCAGGCAGGATAGAACAACATATTGCTGATACAAATTATGGACTTTTAATTTGGGATTTAATTAATAAACAAAACACTGTTGTTTTATCAACTGACCTTGATGGTGACAGACTTACAGACTTACTAGCTGATATATCTGATCCTTTACGAGCTTATTCAGGAATGGTTGCAAGTAAGCTAGGAAATGACATTGATACAAGTGAGTTATGGGAAGAAATGGGATATACAACTGGAAATGGAAGAGATATGACCTCTGTTATGTATAGGATGGATGGACCTCCAATACATGAACAAACTTTAGGCTCGGCAGATGCTATGTTATTAAGGTTATTAAATGGAGATGAATGGGTCGGAGGAACTAAACAGCCATATGATCCTAGAATACACTTTGTATTGATTAGAGATGCATATATTGATGCAAATCCAGATAATAAAAATTTACATAATTGGTTGGATAATGCTTTGAAAAAATTTGATGAAGTATATGAGGGCAATAGACCTGGATTCTTAGAAGGATATAAATCTCTTAAACAAGAAATAACCCCTTGGGGAAAATAAAAATATAACAAAAGGATAATTATGGCAAAACACAAAGTTACAATAATTGGTGCAGGAAATGTAGGTGCTACTACAGCTCAAAGAATTTTTGATCAAGGATATGCTGACGTAGTATTAATAGATATTCTAGAAGGAATTCCTCAAGGTAAATCTTTAGATATTTTAGAAAGTGGCCCTGTGTTGGGATCAGACTCTAAAATAATTGGTGACAATAATTATGAATCATCAAAAAATTCAGATGTGGTAGTTATTACTGCAGGTATAGCAAGAAAACCTGGAATGAGTAGAGACGATTTATTATTGACTAACATGAAGATTGTTGGAGAAGTAACAAAAAATGTCTGTAATTATTCTCCAAATGCAATTCTAATTGTAGTTTCAAATCCTTTAGATGCAATGGTTCAACATGCTCACAAAATATCTAATTTTCCTAAACAGAGAGTTTTAGGAATGGCAGGAATTCTAGATACTGCTAGATTTAAATCATTTCTTGCAGATGAACTAAAAGTTTCTGTGAATAGCATATCTGCATATGTTCTAGGAGGTCATGGAGACACAATGGTTCCTGTAATAAAATCTACTACAGTAGGAGGAGTACCTATTTCTGACTTAATACCTTCAAATAGATTAGAAGAAATAGTTCAGAGAACAAGAGATGGAGGAGCAGAAATAGTT
>CAYNPP010000139.1:0-4611 GCA_964399095.1 uncultured bacterium
CAGCTGGAATTAAATTTAAAACTCCTTTCATCCAAAAGGTACTAAGGTTTGACAAACGAATATTAGAATGGGATGGAGCGGCGAATGAAATCCCTACAAAGGATGATAAGTACATATTTATTGATGCATATGCACGATGGAAGATATCAGACCCATTGAAATTTTATAAATCTGCACGAAACGAAAGAAATGCACAAACAAGAATCGATGACGTTATTGATGGTATTGTGAGAGATGAAATCTCTAATCGCCAGATGGAAGAGATTATAAGATCAACTGATAGGAAGATGGAGACATACGATGAAGAAGATAAGAAGCAGAGCACTACTGACAGCAAAGAAGTTGTTCCAGGTGCAAGGCTGAATATCCTCAATACTATTCTAGATAATGTTTCATCAAAATTAGGTGAACTGGATATGGGCATTGAAGTTTTAGATGTGCAGATAAAAAGAATGAATTATAATCCACAAGTTCAGTCGAAATTATTTAATAGAATGATTTCAGAGCAGAATATGATAGCAGAGAAATATAGGGCACAAGGCCAAGGAAAGAAGCAAGAGATATTAGGCCTGCAGATACAAGAGGAAAAAACTATTTTATCAGATGCGTATAAAGAGTCTCAAAAAATCAAAGGTAGAGCCGATGCTAAAGCAACAAAAATTTATGCAGAGTCATATGATAGAGATAGAGCATTTTATGAGTTTATTAAAAGTTTAGATGCATATAAAGCAACACTCGACTCTACTACAAAATTAATACTCTCAACAGACAGCAAGTTTTTTAAATATCTTGAATAAATAATATAAATTCTCTAGATATAAACACATTGAGAGTATATACCCTTAAAAAAAAGCAATTAGTTTCTAAAAGTATTATTGAAGTTTTTGATTTTTTTTCAAGACCCGAAAATTTATCTATACTTACTCCAAAAAAAATGAATTTTAAAATCTTGACTCCAGGCCCATTAGAAATGAAGGAAGGTATGCTTATAGATTATGTAATTAAAGTTATGGCTATCCCCATTAGATGGAGAACTATAATAACTAAATATGAGCCGCCTCATATTTTTATTGATCAACAATTAAAAGGACCATATTCAATGTGGCACCATACCCACACATTTAATAAAATTAATGATACAGAGACTTTAATTAAAGATACAGTTAACTATAGCATGCCATATGGTTTTATTGGTGAGATTGCACACTATTTATATGTGAAGAGAGATTTAAAAAACATTTTCTTGTATAGGAATAAAAAAATTGAAGAGATATTTAATAATTAGCAATATTATAAATACTAAGATGTTGAATTTATTACTTCGTTTATACATACTTTTAACTCTATTGAGCGTCTTAAATTCTCATCCGGTAGTGCAAGATTTAGATATATCAAGGTTTATGGGAAAGTGGTATGTTATTGCTCTTATCCCAAACTGGGTAGAGGGTGATGGAGAAAATTCATACGATGAATATAAACTAAATGAGGATGGGACTATTGATATTACATATTATTCAAGGAAAGATGGAAAAGAAAAAAGCATAAAACAAAAAGGCTTTGTAGATGTAAATGAAACAGGGAGGTGGGAGGTACAGTTTTTAAAGCCCTACATACCCTTTTACTCTGCGCCCTATGAATTGATAATTTTGGATTCTGATTATAGGTATATGGTAGTGGGCTATCCCAACAATACTTATGGATGGATCATGGGAAGATCAACTAGTATTGATGATGAAATTTTTAATGGTATTATTAATAGGCTTGAGCTTGAATTTGGTTACAAGAAAGATGATTTTAGGAAAGTAAAACACGATACTATAGAATAACGATATGAAATATTTATTTTATATATATAATGTGCTTGGATTTAAGATTTGTTGGTGGGCATGTGTTTTAGGTGCGATATCTAATCAAAAATATCTAGGACCTTTATTAGTGATGCTATATTTATCCGTCCACTTATATGGAGTCTCATCAGAGCTAAGAATGTCAGAGATTAATTTGTTGCTTATAGCAGGCGTTTTTGGGACTTTTATTGATAGCATTCTTTTAAACTCTAGTATCCTAACATACGAAGGCTTGTATGAGAGTATTGATTATATTGCGCCACCTTGGATTACAGCAATGTGGATTGGATTTACAGCGACACTGAACCATGCATTTAATAATATAATAAAAAAGTATTTCACGCAGTTTGTTTTGGGATTGGTGTTTGGTCCTATTGCATACATAGCTGGAGAGAGCATAGGAGCAATAAAATTTAATCCCGCATATAATTTCAATTTAATTATAGTGGTTATTGCAATTGTATGGGGATTATCTTTCCCTTTATTATGCTGGATATCAAATACGATGAGAGAATCATGAAACAAATTATCAGTATAATAATATTAATTGTTTTATCATTATTGATTGCATTATGCGGTTCTGCAGGAGGATATGAAGTTAATGACTCCCCAATAATATTTTATTGCTGGCTCATTGCCTTTTGCATTCAATATCTTATTTTCATTCCTTCTTTTATTTTTAAAACAGAACGCCTGTTTGACTTCACTGGGATGGTTGCTTTCCTAAGTATAATGATTTATATATTATATAGCAGGCCTATTCAAGATTTAAACTACACTGGTAAAATATTGATTATACTGATATCGGTTTGGACGCTTAGACTGGGATTTTTTCTACTTCTTAGAATCCATAAAGATGGGCGAGACAGAAGGTTCGATGAGCTTAAAATTCATTTTTTGAAGTTTTTATCTGTTTGGACCATGCAGGGATTCTGGGTTTTTGTAACTGCCTCATGTGCAATATCCGTATTATGCTCTGATGTGATTGAAGATAGGCCAGTATTTATTGTTACCGGACTTGCTGTTTGGTTGCTTGGTTTTCTTGTTGAGATTATATCTGATTCTCAAAAAAGAATCTTCAGGAAAACTAATCATGATGATTTTATATCCTCGGGTCTGTGGTCATACTCAAGGCATCCAAATTACTTAGGAGAGATACTGCTCTGGACAGGTATCGCAGTAATATGCCTCCCAAATCTAGAGGGCACCAAATATGTAACTTTAGTTTCTCCGGTTTTTGTTTATTTTCTATTGACAAGAATCAGTGGAATAAATCTTCTTGAACAGCATTCAGATGAGAAATGGGGTCACCTAGAGTCATACAAGAATTATAAGAAATCAACTCCCATTCTATTCCCATTCAAGAGGAATAATTAGATTTGTTAAAATTTATTTTTCTCCTTATCTTCTTTCATTAATCAACAAAAAAACACTCAAAAGGAAATTAACTATGATAAAAATTAATCCTGAAGCAAATCAATATATATGTGATGCCGAAAATGGTTCACTCCATATGCAAATTTTGGGGCCCCAGTATTTTGATCAATTATTTAATTCTGAACATAAAGATAAAGTAGCTGAAATTGGTGAACTTTTATATCAGAACAAGATGTTCTTTATGCCTATTGAATGGTGCGATGCTTTTTTGAATGGTGAAATAACTAAAGAAGAATTTATGCTAGGACATAAAGTTTTTTCTTTTCCAATTGAACCTCAAATAGGCCTGCCATCGCTTGCAATTAAGTTGAGATTTGGGGAAGATTGTAAGATTAATAAAAGTGTTTCAAGTAGAGGGAAGAGAGAAGAGTGGACCTATTATGGTAAGCATAAAGAGATGGAAAGAAATGTGATTGCCTATGAATTTAAATTTGTTGATGGTAAGCTAGATGCGTATGAAGATAAAACAGATAACTGCTATTTTCAACCAGTAAATTATGCTTCCTATGACAATGAACTTAGTACAGGGACCCCCGGAAATTTAACTTGGAGCAGAAATATAGTGGCTGGCGTGGGTGATAAAGAAGATGAGTGGATACAGGGAGTTTTGAGCATGGTCCATACAGAATCATTGAAAAAGGTTGAGAGCCTTTTTGTCAGTGATTTTAATCTAGATTTAAGTATAGAGTGGTTTGAGTTATATGATGAACAAGGTAAATATGATTTATCCAGAAGTGCTGAGTATTCAATGAAAATGTCTAGATATATTAGCGATGAGGAAGAGCGTGTACTGCATGCTCATGAAATAGCACATGCAACCATGGTGCTAGGTAAAGCCGCTGCAAATGATGACAATTTAAAAAAATATGGTCAAGATTTTCTTGATAGGTATACAGAGCTCATGGATGTCAGAATGAACCAAATAGAGATGCTTACTGTGTCTGAGCTCAAAGAGATTGGCTATGAGTTTGATAGTGCAGATGATGAAGCTCGTTACAGCAAGTTATATGATGGTGCAGTAGAAAAATATAGAAGTGAAATTCCAGATGAGCCACCATTTTCAGCTGAATTTAATGAGTTTAAGGTTGCGCTTGAGGCATATAAGAATAAACAGTGTGTGGTAGCAACTGCTGCTACAGGCGATAGAAATCATTACATTGTAAAGGATTTAAGATGCTTCAGGGATAACAGCTTAAGTCATCTACGGCTAGGGAAGCTGTTTATCAAATATTACTATAAGCTAGGCCCTTATTATGCAAGCATGATTAAAAAAAGTTACTTATTAAGAAAAATAACTTTAGAGCTGTTAATCTTTCCTGTACTCTTT
>CAYNPP010000140.1:0-4576 GCA_964399095.1 uncultured bacterium
TTGATTTTGATATAACTTATATATTTCCATTAATCCTTGGGATATTTATGCTATGCAGGTTATCTATAAAATATTCATGGTTATCAAGAATATCTATAGGATATATAGTAGGAATGATGGCAGGGCTTAAATTTTATGTTTTTTTAAATTCTAACCTACTTACACAAATCAAAGCTTCAACAATAAATTTATCTGGAACATATCTTAGTATAATAAATGAAGTTATTATCTTGATAGGAGTTCTAAGCGGATTAGTTTATTTTTTCTTTTCTAAAGAGCATACAGGGGTTATTGGTAAAGTAAGTAAAATTGGAATTTATTTTTTAATGATTAAGTTTGGTGCATCATTTGGATTTGCTGTAATGGGAAGAATTTCATTATTGATTGGTAGATTTGAAGAACTTATTGAGTTTAGCAAGCCCGAATATTACTATTCTACACCTATAATATTGGTATCTATGATTATTATTATTGGATACTGGGCATTCAAAAACAATGACAATATTGAAAACAAGAATATTTTAGAAAAATAATTGTGAGGTAGCTATGAATGAGAAAGAGATATAAAGAAAATTATCGATATCAGATGCCAACTTTGGAGCATGCATTGGCGGTGATTCTTGGTTAAATACAAAGGATCAAGGTGAAATTATATCTATTAACCCATCAAATGGTGCTAACATTGCAAATGTTTATAAATGCTCTGAAACTGATTATGAAAAAGTTATTAATTTTTCATCAGATGCGTTTAAAGTTTGGAGAAAAGTTCCTGCGCCAATAAGAGGGCAATTGATTTTCCAAATGGGAAAAGAGCTTAGAGAGAATAAAGATGCGTTAGGTAGCCTTGTATCACTTGAAATGGGTAAAATTAAAGCGGAAGGTGATGGTGAGGTTCAGGAATTGATTGATATTGCTGATTTTGCAGTAGGCTTATCTAGGCAATTATATGGGTTAACTATGCATTCTGAACGCCCTGATCACAGAATGTACGAGCAGTGGCATCCACTTGGAAATGTTGGTATAATTTCAGCATTTAATTTTCCCGTGGCCGTTTGGGCCTGGAATTCATTTATTGCGGCAGTTTGTGGAAATATTTCTATATGGAAGCCGTCATCTAAAACTCCTTTAACTGCAATTGCAGTGCAGAACATATGTAATAATGTACTTGAGAAAAATGGGTATAAGGGAATATTTAATCTATTGATTGGCAGTGGAAGTGTTATAGGAGAAAGATTAGTTAATGATAGTAGAGTTCCATTGATTTCAGCAACAGGCTCAACTAGGATGGGCATTGGAATTGCGGAAAAGGTAGGGAGTAGACTAGGTAAGACAATCCTTGAATTAGGTGGTAATAATGCAATTATTGTTGATGAAACAGCTAGCATGAAGCTTGTGGTGCCAGCTATCGTCTTTGGGGCGGTTGGGACTGCTGGCCAGAGATGTACATCTACAAGGAGAATAATTGCTCACAAAACTATATTTGAAAATCTCTCTAATCTGTTAGTGAACGCATATAAACAGGTAAAAATAGGAGGTCCACTTGACTCCGAAACACTAATGGGACCATTGATAGATAAAAATGCAACAGAAGACTATTCAAATGCAATTGATAAGGCAGTAGCAGAGGGTGGTAAGATTCTTTATGGAGGGAATGTTCTATCTCAAGATGGCTATTTTGTAGAGCCCACAATTATTAAAGTGAAAAAAGATTTTGAAATCATTAAAGAAGAAACCTTTGCTCCTATTTTATATATAATGGAATATGAAGATTTTCAGGATGCAATTGAAATACATAATAGTGTTCCCCAGGGATTATCTTCATCTATTTTTACAAATAGTATAATAAATTCAGAAAAATTTCTATCTGCTCGTGGTAGTGATTGTGGAATAGCAAATGTAAACATCGGTACGTCAGGAGCTGAAATTGGGGGAGCCTTTGGTGGAGAAAAGGAGACTGGTGGTGGTAGAGAGTCTGGTTCTGATGCTTGGAAAGCATATATGAGAAGGCAAACAAACACTATAAATTGGAGTCATGAATTACCATTGGCTCAAGGAATTAAATTTGATTTGGAGAAATAGTATTAATGAGTATTAATGCAAAAGATGTAAAAAAAATACTTTCTAAAAATATTTTAGCTGATGGTTTTATTCCAATTATGGATTTGGATAAGAGTAAAGGATCTTACATTATCGATCAATGTACAGGCGAATCCTACCTTGATATGTTCTCAATGTTTGCATCTGCATCAGTAGGCTATAATCATCCAAAAATCATTGAAAATATTGAATTCCTTGGTAAGATGTCTGTAATAAAGCCAACATTATCTGATTTATATAATATTCACTACGCAAATTTTGTTGATACTTTTAATACTGTTGCCATACCGAGTTATCTCCCCCACGCATTTTTTGTAGAAGGGGGTGCTCTTGCAGTTGAAAATGCAATTAAAACAGCATTTGATTGGAAGGTTAGAAAGAATTTTGCAAAAGGCATTAAAGAGGAAAAGGGGTCACAAATTATACACTTTAAACAAGCTTTTCATGGTAGATCGGGTTACACTCTATCACTTACAAATACATCTGATCCACGAAAAACAATGTATTTCCCTAAATTTAGTTGGCCTAGAATAAATAATCCCTATATAAAATTTCCAATGGATGAAGAAGATATTGAAAATGTATTAATTAATGAGAAAGCATCAATAATGCAAATTAATAAAGCTATTCAGGAAAATCCTGATGATATTGCAGCAATCATTATTGAACCGATCCAAGGAGAGGGGGGAGACCACTTCTTTAGAGATGAGTTTTTTGTATCCCTCAGAAAGATATGTGATGAAAATGAAATTCTTTTAATATTTGATGAAGTTCAAACAGGTATTGGTATTACAGGAAAAATGTGGGCACATGAACATTACTCAATAAAACCTGATATTTTATGCTTTGCAAAGAAAGCTCAAGTTGGTGGTATTCTTGCTGGAAAAAAGATTGATGAAGTCTCTGATAATGTCTTTTATGAGTCAAGCCGAATAA
Organism: uncultured bacterium; assembly: GCA_964399095.1. Taxonomy (GTDB): domain Bacteria; phylum Fidelibacterota; class Marinisomatia; order SCGC-AAA003-L08; family D37C17; genus TMED161. Next base: position 3,034 of record CAYNPP010000140.1, read on the forward strand.
ACTCAACATTTGGTGGAAACCTTGTAGATATGATTAGATTTAAAATTATACTAGAAATTATTGAAGAAGAAAAACTTCTTGAGAATGCAACAGTTATGGGTAAATATTTATTAAATAAATTATATAGCCTCCAAGAATTATACCCAGCCTATATTACGAATTCACGTGGTTTAGGTTTATGGGCAGCTTTTGATTTACCTTCAATGACAGAGAGAGATGATTTGTGGGCTGAGATGATGAATAATAAATTGCTCATCTTAACTTCTGGAGATAATTCAATTCGTTTTAGACCACATTTAAATGTTTCCGAAAATGATATAGATACTGCTATTGAAATAATAAAAAGATCAATAAGTAATTGTCTTAAATGAGTGGAATTTTATATGTAATATCATCCCCAATCGGTAATCTATCAGATATTACACAAAGAGCATTAGATACAATCAAAAATATTGATATAATAGTATGTGAAGATACTAGAGTAACTGGAAAATTATTAAATAAATTTAAAATTGATAAGAAAATGCTAAGTTTCAATGAATACAATGAAACTAATAAAATTGACATGGTAGCAGAAAAATTATTGGATGGTTTAAATGTTGGACTATTATCTGATGCAGGCACACCAACAATTAGTGATCCTGGATATAGATTGGTCTCTTTTATAAGAGATAATCATCCAAAAATATCTATTCTACCTGTTCCAGGAGCTAGCGCATGTATTTCAGCATTATCTGTTTCTGGTTTACCATCTGATAGTTTCTTTTTCTGTGGTTTTTTACCTAAGAAAAAAGGTAAACAGAAGAAATTAAAGGAATTATCCTTGATGCAATCATCAATTATTTTATATGAGTCTCCATTTAGAATAAATAAAACATTGAATGAAATATATAGTTTTTTTGGTAATAGGAAAGTTTTTGTTGCTAGAGAAATGACAAAGATGTTTGAGGAACACATTTACACTGATTTAGAGAATTTAATTTCCTCAACAAAAGAGCTAAAAAAGAAAGGTGAGTATGTCATTGTAATAGCTAAGAAAGGATATAGTACTTAATGAGTTTTATTAGTTTCGAAGGGATTGACGGTTCAGGTAAATCTACTCAGATAAAATTACTTTCAAAAAAGCTTACAGAAAATAATATTTTATATAAAATTTACAGAGAACCAGGCGGCAATGAAGTTTCTGAAAAAATTAGAGATATACTCTTAGATAAGAACCTATCAATTTCAGATGAGTCGGAAACAATGTTGTTTTTAGCTGCCAGGGGAGAGCTATTTTCAAAAAATATTCAAAAAAAGATTAATCAAGGTGTACTTGTTATATGTGATAGATATATTGACAGCACAGTTGCATATCAAGGATATGGAAAAAAAATGAATGTAGAATTAATTAATCTATGCAATGAGTTTGTTTCAAAAAAAATAAAACCTCAACTTACAATTTTTTTGGACATAGATTATAAATCATCAATATCTAGGATGGGTATAGAAAAGGATAGAATGGAAAATAATTCAAAAGTTTTTTTTAATAACGTAATAAATG
>CAYNPP010000141.1:0-4502 GCA_964399095.1 uncultured bacterium
GCTACGGCTCCGTGACCGCGGTGACCGATATCAATCTGGATCTGCCCCAAGGTAAATTCATTTCTTTCCTCGGGCCTTCTGGCTGCGGTAAAACCACGCTCCTGCGCCTGATCGCGGGGCTGGAAGTCCCCACCCAGGGCTCGATATCGCTCGAAGGCAAAGACATTACTCGGGTTGCCACCCACCAGCGAAACGTTGGTATGGTGTTCCAGTCGCTGGCCTTGTTTCCGCACCTGAGTGCGGGGGAAAACATCGCCTATGGTCTCCGCGTACGCGGCGTCGATAGACAGGCCAGACGCCGAAAAGCCGAGGAACTCCTGGAAATGGTGCAGTTGCCAGGGCTGGCGGACCGGGATATCAAGCAACTCTCGGGAGGCCAGCGCCAACGCGTCGCGATTGCTCGGGCACTTGCCCTGGAACCCAAACTCTTTCTACTCGATGAACCCCTCTCATCGCTGGATGCGAACCTGCGGGAGGAACTACAGGTCGAGTTACGGATGCTCCAAGAGCGACTCGCGATCACTACGATCATCGTGACCCACGATCAGCGAGAGGCCATGACCATGTCTGACCTGGTCGTGGTGATGAGCACGGCACGCGTTCAACAAACCGGCCCTCCACTGGAGATCTACCGTCACCCCTCAAATCCCTTCGTTGCCAACTTCATGGGCTCCAGCAACCTTCTGGATGCCATCATCGAGTCTGATCAGTCTGTCCGAATTGGACAGAATCGTGTGGAAGTAGACGCGATTCCGACAGGCGCGAAACCCGGTGAAGAGGTCGTCGTCAGCATCCGACCAGAAGACGTCAGTGTGCTGAAGAATTCTGAACATGCGGATAATGTCCTGGAGGGCACGGTGTCTTTTATCAGGGACGTCGGAGCTAGTGTCGAAACATTTGTAGACTATGCAGGAACCTCCATCGTGACAATTTCAGCTCCTAAAGAGCGCCCCAATGTCCAGCAAGGAGACCGCGTTCAACTGGAACTGCCCGCGCAGGCCTGTGTAGTGGTGTGGCGGTAAACCAGCCCATGGAGGCGCGTCGCCAGACCCCCGGGATGGTCACTTACCCAACCCTCATGCTGGGACTGTTCTTCCTGGTGCCGTTCGCATTTATGGTCGTGGTCAGCTTCTGGCAACGGATTGAAGGTGCAGAATCAGGTTATGCACCAGGCTTTGAATTTACACACTACGCCCGATTCTTCTCACCACTTTTCACTCGTCATCTGCTGGTCAGCCTGGAATTCGCTTCACTATCTGCATTTATGAGTGTTCTGGTCGCATTTCCGTTTACCTACTTTCTCAGCCGGTTTGGCCGGCGCCCGCAAGTTCTGACGCTGGTCTTCGTCTTGTGCGTCCTGTCACTTTCCGAGGTGATCGTCGCGTATTCCTGGTCTGTTCTACTGAGCCGCACCGCGGGAATCTCGAATCTATTCGTCTTTCTCGGCATCATGGAAAAACCCTCGTCATGGATACCGAGCTATGGTGCAGTTCTGTTCGCGCTCACTTATTTCAACCTGCCTTTCGCCACGTTGATTATGTATCCGCAGTGTACGCGTCTGGAAAAATCGCTCACCGAAGCCGCGCTGACGCTCGGCGCGTCACCCGTGAAGACGTTCTTCACCGTAGTCGTACCGTTGCTTTGGCCGACCATCTTCACAGCCTTCATCGTGTTGTTCGTATTCACCATGGGTGCCTTCATCACTCCGCAATGGCTGGGCCGACCGCAGCACTGGATGTACGCCATCCTGATCAATAACCAGGCAAATATCCGCGGAAACGTGCCATTTGCCTCAGCCCTGTCAATCTTCCTGATGGTGTTCACCCTCACACTAGTCGCCATCACCGTGCGGCTTGGCAGGAGGGGCCTCCAGCGATGATCCGGATCAGCCGCACCGTTTTTTGCTGGCTAGTAATTGTCACGATGAGCGCACCGCTTTTTATCGTTGCCGGGGTATCTGTTAACGAGAGAAAACTCATGTTCTTCCCACCTCGAGGCCTTTCGTTGCGATGGTACGATGAGAGCTTCACCAAGGCACCGTGGTTCGAAGCGTTGACCGCAAGTCTTTCGATCGCGATCATGGCTGGCATCATTGCGTTGTCGGTCGCGTTACCAACAGCCTATTATCTGTGGCAGCACAAGGTTCGATATGCCAAAGTACTGTACAGCATCGGTTTGTTGCCCTTTGCCCTGCCGCCGGTGATCACCGCGCTAGGCATGCTGATGTGGTGGGCGCAGTTTGGAGGGACGGGTAATTACTGGGGTATCGCACTTGGCCATGGTGTGTTTCTGATTACCCTGCCGATGGTGATGATCTCGCTGGGCCTTGAATCAATCGATCGTGAGTTACTGGAAGCCGCGCAAACTATGGGTGCAAACAGCACCACAACATTCAGAACGATAGTTTTTCCGATGGTTGTGCCGTATATGGTGGCAGGCTATGCGTTCGCCTTCGTGCTCAGCATGAACGAGTTCATTATTTCCTTTTTTCTAGGACAGTTCGCCGTGCAGACCCTGCCGGTAAAAATCTTTAGCAGCCTTCGCAGCGGCTACTCACCAGCCATTGCATCAGTTTCGGTGATGTTCATAATGCTAGCCGCAATCGTTTTTGGCTTGGTCGCGCGGTTTGGTGACCTACCGCGCCTGCTCGGCGCGTGGACACCAAAAGACCGTTAGCGGTACCGTTCCCCATTGACCGATCGGGCGATCAGCCCGATAACCTGATTCCTTCTCCGGAATCATCATACTCAACGTTCAGAATCATTACTCCCATCCAGAAGACTGTAGACTATTCATTCTAAAATGAACCAGAAAGACCGGCTGTACTGGTGACAAACCTAAAAGCAATAGTCAAAACTGTCAGTTGGCAGTTTGACGAAACAAAACTTTCCAGGAGCATGCGTAATGACTGATGAACCCAATTTTCAAGGAGATCATGCCATTACGGCGACGAATCTCCAGATGCTTGTCGAAGAGAGTACTTATGCTGGCATAACCAGTTTTCTCCGACGTCCCTATCGAAAAGACCTCAGCGATGTGGACGTTGCCGTGGTTGGTGTGCCGTTTGACACGGCAACGACCAATCGGCCAGGGGCACGTTTTGGCCCCAGAGGCATCCGTGCAGCCTCCACCGGCCTCACATTCGAAAAATTGGTCTATGGCTGGGACTTCCACCCAGTCAATGAGATGAAAATCATCGACCACGGTGACCTGCCCTTCGACTTCACCAGACCGGCCAGTGTGCCAGATGAAATCGAACGGTATACCACCTGGATGCTCGACCAGAACGTCACGGTGCTGGCGCTCGGCGGTGACCACTTCATCAGCTGGCCGCTGATCAAGGCTCATTCCACAAAGCATGGTAAACCGATCTCGATGATACATTTCGACGCTCACAGCGACACCTGGGCCGACGAACACGACGATGGTATCAGTCACGGCACCATGTTCTGGCACGCCACACGGCTGGGTTACCTGAATCCGGCCACTTCAGTACAGAGCGGCCTGCGAACCGTTAACCAGGACACTATGGGTTTCATCATCCTCGATGGGCCCTGGGTCCAGCGCCATGGCACGGATGCGGTGATAGAAGAGATACGCCGAGTCGTCGGAGACAACAAGGTTTATCTCACGTTCGACATCGACTGTTTGGATCCAGCCTACGCCCCGGGAACGGGAACACCGGTCTGCGGTGGCCTGACGACCAGCCAGGCCCGCGAGATCCTCAACGGACTGTCTGGCATCAACGTCATCGGTGCCGATCTTGTCGAGGTCGCTCCGGCCTACGATCAGTCGGAGATCACCGCCCTCGCTGGCGCCACACTGGCCCTGGATTTCCTGTGCCTGTTCGCACGCGCACCCGGACGTCGGGGCTGAACTGGACCCGCACAGCGGGTGGATTTGATAGCTGGCCGCAGGGGACTGTGCCTATGTCGCGATCGACACCTCACCAGTTGGAATACTACGCTGACTGCAAAGCGTCAGGATCGCCCCCCATGGTGACTAAATCGTCCCTATGCTATCTTAAAGAAGACAACTATGAAGAGGCAAACCATGCCCGAATTTATTGAAGGCAACCCGGTTCTGGTCGTGATCGACATCATGGGTAGCGGTAACCCTAAGGACAAAGAGACCGGCGGCATCCCCTACATGGGAGGCCAGGAAGAGTTGATTGACCGAACTATTCCAGTGATCGAGGCTGCCAAGTCAAGCCAGATCCCGATCGTCTATATCATAGAGGTCCACCGACCCGATCACGTGGATTTTGGCCGCGAGCTGGATGGCTCAGAAGACGTGCATGACATTGAGGGCCATCCGGCAACGCGCATACATCCCCGCCTACCCTACAGCGAAGGCGACTATCTGATCCCCAAACGCCGCTATTCGGCGTTTTTCGGCACCGACCTCGAGATACTACTCAAGGGTTTGAGAGCCGACACGCTGATCCTGTGTGGCGAACTCACCGACGTCTGTGTTCACTATACTTTCGTTGACGCCCACCA
>CAYNPP010000142.1:0-4485 GCA_964399095.1 uncultured bacterium
TTTAATCATATTAAATATCTCAGGCCACTCCCATGAGTCCCATTTAACATTAATGTCCTGGTTTTTATTGAGTACTCTGTGGGTATTTTCTACCATTCCACCGCCTGTGATATGTGAAATCCCATGAAGCCAATCTTTTTCAAGTATTCCATCGAGGACAGGTAAATAAGATTTGTGTATTGAAAGAAGAGCCTGCCCAACAGTCATATCAAGAGATTCTATATATAAATCTGCACAATATCTCTCTAGGAGGACCTTGCGCGCCAATGAATATCCGTTTGTGTGAAGCCCAGTTGATTTCAAGCCAACTAGAATATCACCTTTCTTGGTCTCTCTAGAGGGCATCATATATTTTCTATCTACTACGCCAATAACTGTTCCACTGATGTCATACTCACCTTCCTGATAAAAATCGGGCATTTCAGCGGTCTCACCACCTATAAGCACACAACTATTTTCTTTGCATGCAATTGAAAGCCCCTCTACAACCTGCTCAACAGTATCAATCGATAGCTTCCCTGTAGCAAAGTAATCAAGAAAAAATAGTGGTCTCGCACCTACAGCAAGGATGTCATTTGTGCAGTGATTTACAAGGCACTGGCCAATTGTATTATGCTGATCCAATATAAAGGCAATTTTTAATTTTGTCCCAACTCCATCTGCGCTTGAAACTAGTACAGGATTTTCATACTTATCCTTTGGGAAAAGATAGCAGCCGCCAAATCCGCCTATATCGGTGAGAGTATTCTCATCAAAAGTTTCTTTAACAAGATCTTTTATTTTTACAACAGCCTTATTGGCAAGATCTATATCAACACCAGCTTCTTTATATGTTGTCATACCCGTCCTTTTAAGTATTAAGATTCAGTGGAGTTATCATACATGGCGTCAATTTCATTTTTAAAGTTTTCAGAAACAACTTTTCTTTTTATGCTAAGCTTTGGAGTTATTTCTCCTCTATCAAGCTCAAATAGTCTGTCGCACACATGAATTTTTTTTATTTTCTCGAAATTAGCAAAAGACTCCATTCTAGAATCAACCTCCTCTTTAAAAAGAAGTTTAGTCTCTGCATGCGCAGCCATTTCAGATGGAGATAGACCTGATACATCTTTGCTACTTAGATATTTTTCTAATGCTTCAAAGTTAGGTGTTATAAGCGCTGATATAAAGTTTCTCTTATCTCCAATAGCCAAAGCTTGCTCAATATATATAGATGTAATAAGAGCATTCTCAAGTGGTGCAGGTGCAATATTCTTACCTCCGGATGTGACAATTAAACTTTTCTTTCTATCTGTGATTTTAAGAAATCCCTGGGTATCAAATTCACCTATATCTCCAGTTGAGAACCATCCCTCTGAATCTATGCATGCACTTGTTGCTTCCTCATCTTTATAATAGCCCTTCATAATATTTGGTCCCTGTGCAAGAATCTCTCCATCATCGGCTATTTTAATTTTTACATTAAATATTGGTTTTCCAACTGTCCCAAACTTAAACTCATTCTCTGTATTGCTCGTTAAGACTGGGCTCGTTTCTGTTAATCCATACACTTCAAGAATTATTATGTTCAGAAAACTAAAAAATTCTGCGACTTCTTTTGAGAGTGGTGCACCGCCTGAGACAAAAAACTCAATATTTCCACCAAGCTTCTTTTTAACCTTCGAATATATAAGCTTATTAGCAAGATTAAATTTCATTTTCATGAGCCCTGTAAGTTTAGATTTATCAGTTATATGAGAGGTCTCCTTGCCCACATTATATGCCCACCAAAATAGCTTACTTCTAACTTTTGGTGCTGTTTTTAGGCCATCAACAATTTTATTATACATTTTCTCAAATAATCTTGGAACGCTAACAACCACAGAGGGTGATGTCTCTACTAGATTTTCAGCTACTGTTTCAATGCTCTCTGCATAGCAAACAGATGAACCAAGTGTAAATGCAGTAAAGTGACTTGTCATTCTCTCCAAAACATGACTCAGGGGCAGGAAAGATAAAAATACATGCTCATCCTCTGCTTTTAAATCTGCCATTTTAATTGTTGCAAGGACATTTGATATTAAGTTATTATGTGTAAGCATAACACCCTTTGGATTTCCAGTTGTTCCAGAGGTATATATAATTGTTAATAAATCATCTCCATGAATTTTATCTGATATGTCTGATAATGAGAATTTATTATCACTGTTGTTTTCAAATTCTTGACCCTTATCTAAAAAATCTGAGAAATTTTGGACAAGATCATCAGCTGAATTATGACTATCATCCATCACAATAATATTTTTTAGCTGTTCTACTTTATCTTTTATCTCCAATATTTTATTTAGCTGCTCCTGATTCTCAACGAAAATTGCCTTGGTATCTGAATTATTAAGGATGTATTCAACTTGCGATGCCAATAATGTAGGATATACAGTTACTGTAACAGAGCCATTGCATATAATTCCATAATCGCTCATCGCCCACCTTGGGGAATTTGTTGATATAATAGCAGCCTTATCTCCAGCTCCTATGCCAATAGATCGTAAGCCTGCAGATAGATTTTTTACTACACTTCTTACATCAGAACCCTTTATTCCTATCCATTCAGAGTTCTTTTTATAGCTATATAAAACTTTAGTAGAAAATTCATTTGTAGTTCCAAGAAACATTTCAGATATTGTCTTGTATTCCATTAAGGCTCCTTTTTTCATGAGATTGTTATATAGATAAAATAATAACTTATATTATATTTATTAACAGTTTTTCAGTGATTTGTAGCCGAGGTGGTGAAACTGGTAGACGCGCTGGATTCAAAATCCAGTTCTCTTCGGAGAGTGTGGGTTCGAGCCCCACCCTCGGTACTAGCTGTACTTCCCCTCTTTCATTGGGTAGTATAGTAACCTGCAGTCAAGCTTACCATTTCTTAGTAAATATCTCTTTTTAGTACGTAGCCCAACTGATTTACTAAGAGCGTTATTCATACAGAAAATATATGCATCATGATTTTGACACTTATTCTTCAAAACATTGCCAATATTTTGATAAAGTGATTTTAAGGATTGTTGGTTACTCATTCTAAGTCCATGTGGAGGATTCGTTATAATAGTCCCGCTTTCACCTGTAACTTTAAAATCTAGTATATCACGAACCTTCAACTTAATCTTACCATCCATCCCTAGCTTTGCGAGGCTATCATTAACAAGAGCTATATTCTTTTCTGTGTTATCGGATCCATTTATGTCAAAATTGATAGATCTATCAATTTTTAGTATATATTTATTCTTAATTTTTTCTAATATATTTTGGTCAAAGTCTCTCCATCTCTGAAAAGCATAATTTTTCCTTAGCATACCTGAGGGGATAGAAGATGACTTCATTAAAGCTTCTATTAAAATAGTACCAGATCCGCACATAGGGTCATAAAAGGGCTCAGACTCGTTCCATGTTGATAGAGATACAATTCCAGCAGCGATAGATGGATTGAGAGATGCTCTGTGCACTCTTCCACGGTACCCTCTTTTATAAAGAGGATCACCGCTGGTATTTAAATATAATTTAACATTGTCATTTCTAACGTTTACAATAAAGTTATGTGAGGCATTGTCTCTACTGACTGATGGTCTAGATTTGTTGTCCATCATCATTCTATCAACGATAGAGTCTTTGACTCTTAACGCAAGAAAATTTGAATTTTTAAAGTATTTAGATTTCACTCGTGCACGGATGGATATCGTATCCGAGCTGATTAATATATTTGACCATTTATAATCTTTTATTTTTGTATACACATCAAATATATCTTTAGATTTAAAGCTATATATTTCTTTTAAAACATGAGTTGCTGTCCTCAGGGAGTAATTTAGTTCATATATCTGTTTTGTTGAGCACAGTACAGAAACGCCACCCACCTTTGCCCTGGCATCAATTTCTCCTATTTCCTTGATTTCCTTTGTCGTGATATCCTCAAGTCCAGGCGGGCATGTAACAAAGACCCTATTCTTCATAATCTTCTTTAATAGAGGAGTATACTTCTATAGGCCTCTGAGAATCAAAATCAAAACATACCGCAACAACTAGCGACTTACAGACAGCCTCATTATTCTCATTGAATATAACTGATTGGATATCAAAACTTGTTTTACCAATTCTAGATACACGTTGCCCAATAGTAATGGTAGCAGGGTGCTTTAGTTGCTTAATATAATCGATAGTGAGAGATGCCATAATAATTGAATTACCTTGATTTGCGCCTGCTATACCCCACCTTCTAAACATTTGAACTCTAGCGCTCTCAATATAACTTGCGTACACTGCGTTATTAATATGCTGGAATGCGTCCATGTCAATGAATCTTGTTTTCATTGTGTATATAAATGAAAAATCCTTTATCTTGTATTTATTAATCATGAACTATAAATCAATATACTCAATTTTGTATTCATAACTGTCATATAAACCAAAGTCACTAGGAATAAAAAGTTGAAAATATCCAATTCTATTTGG
>CAYNPP010000143.1:0-756 GCA_964399095.1 uncultured bacterium
TATACTAGATGATTTAGTATCAATTGCAAAATCAGATGGGAACTATGATGATGAAGAAAAACGCTGGATTAAGTTTATTGCAGATGATATGGGTCTACAAGACTACAAAGTTTAGTCTGGTATTGAATCTTCTCCCTCACCACCCCATGGATGACATCTAGATATCCTTTTTACTGAAAGCCACAGACCTCTAACAACACCAAATTTCTCTATGCAACCAACTGCGTAGTATGAGCATGTAGGCTCAAACCTGCAATTTTTTCCAAATATGGGTGATAGAAATTTTTGATAGCCCTTGATTGGAAGTATAAACAACTTCTTAAGCATGATGATTTAGTTTGACTTTGAGGCCGTCGCTTTTTCTCTGTTATTTATTTCATCAATTATTGAACCAATAAAATCATCAGCATTTATACTGCCTACGTTCCCGGAGAACCTTCTTCTAACAGAGACGCTATTATCGCTCACTTCTTTTTCACCAAGTATAATCATTATAGGAATTTTGTTTAGCTCTGATTGTCTAATTTTTGCACCCATCTTTTCATTTCGTATATCAATTTTAGAGCGAACTCCATTTTCCTTTAGCTGTTTATGGATACTCTGAGCATAATCATTAAATTTATCAGAAACAGGGATAACAGAAACCTGTACCGGTGAGAGCCAAACAGGAAAATCACCGGCAAAGTGTTCAATCAAAAATCCAATAAACCTTTCGTGTGTTCCTAGAGGAGCTCTGTGAATACACAGAGGGGTAAT
>CAYNPP010000143.1:766-3833 GCA_964399095.1 uncultured bacterium
AACCTGATTTGTAGCTAGTGTAAATTCTCTTCCAATTGCGCTCCACACCTGAACATCTATCTTAGGGCCATAGAACGCAGCTTCGCCAGGGATCTCCACAAAATTAATATCTCCATCCAACAACGCCTCTCTTACAAGCTGCTCGGTTTTAATCCATAGAGCAGGCTCATCAACATACTTTTCTCCTAACTTTTCAGGATCATGGAGACTCAGTCTCATCTCATACTTATCAATCCCAAATATATCAAAATATTTTAGATACATCTGACACACAGCAAGAAATTCCTGTTTAAATTGATCTTCAGAGCAGTATATATGCGCATCGTTCATCTGCATGCTTCTGACTCTCATTAAACCAAACAACTGGCCAGACTTTTCATATCTGTAGCATGTGCCATACTCAGCTAGTCTAATTGGAAGTTCCTTGTAGGTCCTTGGTGAGCTCGCAAAAATCTTGTGGTGGTGCGGGCAGTTCATGGGCTTTAGATAGTACTCGTTCCCATCTATCTCCATCGCTGGGAACATGCTGTCCTTGTAGTGTGAAAGATGCCCAGACTGCTCATATAGATTTCCCTTTGTAATATGAGGGGTCCTGACCCTATCGTATCCAGCCATATCCTCAGTTTCCTTTGCCAACTTCTCAAGCTCCTCAATCATTACTGAGCCATTTGGAAGCCAAAGTGGTAACCCAGCTCCAACCTCTTCATCAAATGTAAATATCTTAAGCTCTTTTCCAATTTTTCTGTGGTCCCTCTTCTCTGCCTCCTGCAGCATATTCAGGTATGATTTTAATTCTTTATCTGTTCTCCATGCTGTGCCGTATATCCTGGTTAGCATCTCATTTTTCTCATCACCTCTCCAGTAGGCACCCGCTACCTTCATAAGTTTAAATGCTTTTCCTATGTGCCCTGTAGTTGGAAGATGAGGGCCTCTGCAAAGATCTGTCCAGTCACCCTGCTTGTAGATGCTAATCACTTCATCTTCAGGGAGATCCTCTATTATTTCTGCTTTATATATTTCACCGATATCTTTGAAGTGCTCTATGGCCTCATCTCTACTCCACACCTCTCTTATAAATGGATCTGCCCTATCGATAATCTCATTCATTTTCTTTTCAATTTTTTCAAGATCATCAACCGTAAAAGCCGTTTCCCTTGCGAAATCATAGTAGAAACCATTGTCAATTGCGGGGCCTATTGTGACCTGTGTCCCGGGATACAGTTCCTGTACGGCCTCTGCCATCACATGCGCGCAATCATGTCTAATAATCTCAAGTGCCTCCTCCGCATCTTTCTTTAGTATTCTTAGAGAGCAATCCTCGATAATAGGAAATGACATATCACGAAGCTCACCGTTTACCTCAACAACAATAGACTGCTTTGCCAGTCCACTTGAAATACCCTCAGCTATCTCCATTCCTGTTGTTCCTGAATCTTTTTCAAGTATTGTTCCATCTGGTAGAGTTATTTTTATTTGGTCGCTGCTCATTTTATCCCTTGCTCATTATTAATTATTTGCTTCTCCATACTGTTCCATCTGGAGTATCCTCAATTTCGATTCCCATGCTATTTAGCTCATCTCTAATCTCATCTGCCCTTGTGAAATCTTTTGATGCCCTTGCCTCATTTCTCTCATTGATAAGTGAATCTATTTTATCCTTGTCTATATCCCCCTGCACACTCCAATTCCCAGCCACTCATCGGGAGACTGCTGAAGGATTCCAAGTACATTAGCCGCAGAAAGAAGCTCTATCTTCAGTTTCCTTGCCTCTTCATCCTCGCACGATGAGAGCCGCCCCGCTATATCATTTATCTCTGCAAGGGCCTTTGATGTATTTAGGTCATCGCATAAAGCATCAAGAACTCCTGTTGGAGGTGAATCAAGCGATGCATCATCAATGTTAACTTCTTCTACTTTCTTGAGGACTCTGTACAGCCTATCTAAAATGCTTCTGGACTGCTCTATTGTTTCATCTGTCCAGTTCAGAGGCTGTCTGTATTGACCTGATAAAAGCGCAAGCCTCAGGACCTCTCCGGGCTGCTTTTCTAAAAAATCTCTGATATAAAAAATATTCCCAAGTGACTTGGACATTTTCTCTCCATTCATATTCAGCATTGCATTGTGAATCCAGTAGCGTGCAAATATTTTTGGGTCCTTGTCCTCTCCATGCGCTCCACAAGATTGAGCAATTTCATTCTCATGGTGTGGAAAAATTAAATCCATGCCACCACCATGGATATCAAACGGCAAACCTAAATTTTTCTCTGACATAGCTGAGCACTCAAGGTGCCACCCAGGTCTACCAAATCCCCATGGAGACTCCCACCCAGGCTGATTATCAGAAGATGGCTTCCACAAAACAAAATCTCCGGGGTCTCTCTTGTATGATGCAACCTCAACTCTGCTACCTGCAATCTGGTCCTCTCTGTCTCTACCCGATAGCTTCCCGTAGGCTGAGTAGGCTGTAACATCAAATAGCACGTGGCCCTCTGATTCATACGCGGTTCCATTATCTATCATTTTTTTAACAAGCTCAATCATGTCTTCTATATGGTCAGTTGCATGGGGCTGAATATCAGGGGCATTAACTCCTAGTGATTTCATATCATCATTGTAAATCTTTTCAAACTTAGTTGTAATCTCATTAATGGGTAGCCCCGTTTCCTTGGATGCATTTATAATCTTATCATCGATGTCAGTGATGTTGGATACATAGGTTACCTTTGGATACAGACACCGAAGTACCCTAACAAGTAAATCACTTATAACCGCGGGTCTTGCATTTCCAATGTGAGCATAGTTGTATACGGTGGGTCCACATGTATACATTCGCACGTGATGTGGATCAGCTGGAATGAACTCTTCCTTTTCTCTTCCTAGCGTATTATGAATTCTGAGTGTAGACATGTATTAAAAATATACCATTACTTACGTAAAATACAACCAAATCAAGCACTGAAAGAATTGTTAAATTTTCAATTCTCCTAAACTAAAAATTATTGTGAATTACAATCCCAATTAAATTCTATACTTTCTTTACAAGTCAACAAATATCCTTTGACATGGT
>CAYNPP010000143.1:3843-4401 GCA_964399095.1 uncultured bacterium
CGGCTATGCCCTCACCTGCAATTGATGAACATCTTTCTGGAATAATTTCAAGTGAGATGGGTTGTTCACAACAATAAGAAATAAGGTTTGCACCTTCATGGAGCTCATAAGTAAGATCTTCACAAGATACTCTTTCGTTAGAAATAATAAGCATATCTTCAGAATCTACTTTTACCCAATATCCACTAGTAGATGAGATAGTTGTTAAATTTCCAAGCCAGCCTAAAGTTGGGTTTAAAGTAGAGGCTTCTCCTTCTCCAATAATACTATTAGCGTTTGATGCTAAACTTTCAAGTACAGTTCCGACGCTTAAATTATCTGGAAGAACACTAAAACTAATTAGATTTGCCCCATAATGAAGATTGTGAACTGAAGTATGTTCTGAATTTGACTGGTTATAGTGAATATCTAGATTTGAAACATAGTGCTCATCATAACCTAAATCCATGTTTAAAGTAATCAGTGTATCTTGAGTGGCAATATCATCATGATATAAAGAATTAAGTACATGATGACTAAAATCATCTTCACTCTCATAATGCCAAGTAAATTGGATTT
>CAYNPP010000144.1:0-4385 GCA_964399095.1 uncultured bacterium
AGAGTTGTCAAATGCCTCAATCCTCCTTGGAGGCACTTCCATTTCAAGGTCACTCTGCAGCCTTTCAACAACTTTTGATGAAGTCTCCCGCCTTTTGATTTTTTTTGCGAGCAACTCTTTTAGCTGCAAATCGGCGTTTTTACGACACATTTCTACTAGCTCACGCTTCTCTCCTCTTTGAGGGCTTAGTATCTTTATTTTACCTTTTTTGTTCGCGGATAGCCATGTCTCAAGGCTATCTCTATCTTCTACATCGACATCAAGCAGTATCTCTTTCGGGAAATCCATTGAAGAGCTATAGTGCTGTAGGATAAAACTCTGGATATTTCCTGACTGATCATCAATGTCAGCTATATTGATATAAAATTTGTTGCGACCAATCAAATGCCCGTTCCTAATTCTGATTAGAATTGCCACAGCAGACTTACCTTCAGCGGAAATACACACCACGTCTCTATCCATAAAATCATGTGATATTTTTTTCTGCTTTTCCATGAAACTGTCAATAGCACAAAGCTGATCCCTATACCTGGCGGCATCCTCATACCTAAGTTTATCGCTCGCAATCTTCATCATTTTCTCAATCTGATACCTTACATCTCCGCTTCTTCCCTTTAGAAACATCATAATATTATCAATCATACTCCCATAGTCTTTCATTGATACTAACCCTTCACACGGCCCCTCACATCTCTTGATATGATAATCAAGGCAAACACTGTGTTTTTTTAGGCTGATGCTCTCTTTGTTTATATCAAAGCTACATGTCCTAAGGGGAAATATTTTATGAATAGATCGTAGGACCTCTCTCAGGTAGTGGTTGTCAGTATATGGACCAAAGTATATATGTTTATCCTTCTTGAGATTTTTCATTCGCATAATCTCTATTCTAGGGTAGCTCTCGTTTGTGATTTTTATATACGGAAATGTCTTATCATCTTTGAGAAACACATTGTATCTTGGCTTGAACTCTTTTATTAAATTAGCTTCTGTAAGAAGAGCCTCTGTTTCAGACCTCACAACCATCCAATCGATATCGATTATGTGACGGACCATCACACGTGTCTTTGCATCCTTCTTGCTAATTGATGAGAAGTAGGACCTTACTCTCTTTCGAATGGACTTTGCCTTCCCTATGTATATTGTCTTCTCTTTCTTATCCTTGAAAAAATATATTCCAGGTGATGTTGGCGCAGATGAGA
Source organism: uncultured bacterium (assembly GCA_964399095.1). GTDB lineage: Bacteria > Fidelibacterota > Marinisomatia > SCGC-AAA003-L08 > D37C17 > TMED161. The sequence goes on from CAYNPP010000144.1 coordinate 1,203, forward strand.
CTTTCTCCTTTAGATAATCCTCCACAGCATTACGGCTTTTGACAAAGTTCCACTAGAAGTCCCCTCGTAGAATCTGGATGAAGAAACGCAATCAGCATGCCTTCTGCACCTACTCTTGGCTCTCTATCAATCAACCTTACTCCTGCATCAGAAAGCTCACCTAGAGCCACCCTGAGGTTGTCCACTCGAAATGCAATATGGTGAACCCCCTGACCCCTTTTTTTTAAAAATTTTGTAATAGGTGAATCATCAGAGGTTGCCTTGAGAAGCTCTATTTTTCCCTCACCTGTATCAAATATATCGGTAACAACCCTTTGATCCTTAATCTCTTCTGTGGATGTGTGGTCTATCCCTAGTAGGTCGCCAAAAAGATTTGCTGGTTCTTTAAAATTATCTACAGCTATTGCAACATGCTCTATTCCTAGTATTTTAAAATTCATTAGCATCGCTCCCCTACAAGGTCATACTCCTCAGCTTCTGTGATTTTAACGTCACAGAAAACACCGGAATCTATTTCTTCTTTTATCTTAACATAGTTATCAATTTCAGGAGAATCCCTGTAAGTCCTCCCGAATGACACGCCTTGGGAGTTGCACATATCAATTAGAACCCTTTGCGTTGTGCCAACCAAGCCAAGGTTCTTTTTATGATTTATCTTCTGCTGAAGAAGCATAACCTCTTCTCTTCTGTTTTCTTTCACTTCAGCCTCCACATTGTCATCCAGAGCATCTGCTCCATATGTCCCCTCTTCCTCTGAGTATGTAAACACACCAAGCCTATCGAACTCTATCTCAGAGATAAAATCAAGTAAATGATTGAAGTCTTTCTCAGTTTCTCCTGGAAATCCAACAATTATAGATGTACGAATCGCAATATCTGGGTTTGCATTCCTAAGCGCATCTATTCTTCTCTTTATCCCATCTACACCAAGGCCTCTTCTCATATCTTTAAGCATTTTGTCTGATCCATGCTGAACAGGCATATCTATATAGGGGATTAATTTTTCAAGCGTAGAAAATCTTTCTATCATTTTTATGTTTAGATGCGCAGGATGCGCGTAGTGTAGTCTAAGCCACTCAACTTTATCAATTTTATCAAGCTCATCAAATAAGTTATGTAGCCCTGCTTTAACATCAAGATCCCAGCCATATGAGGTTGTATCCTGACCAATAACCAAGATTTCCTTAACCCCCTGCTCTGCGAGTCTAGCTGCCTCCATTACATTCCACCTGATAGGCTGACTCTGCTGAAGCCCCCGCATAATAGGAATTGAGCAGAAGCTACACCCGTTATCACAACCCTCTGATATTTTAAGGTAAGCATAGTGATTTGGTGTCAACAGTGAACGTTGAAAATCTGGGTCGTTTTTAGAAAATTCTTTTCCAGTTAAATAGCCTAGAACGTTCGCGTGGTCCTCTGATCCAAATACAGCGTCAAGCTCGGGTATTTCTTCTACTACCTCATCTCCATATCTATCTGTAAAGCAGCCCATTGCAATTAGCTGCTTTATACTGCCATCTTTCCTTAGTCTACCAAGCTCCAAAATAGTGTCGACGCTTTCTTCTCTAGCCTTATCTATAAAACCGCAGGTATTTATGATAACTGTATCAGATGTCTCTGCCTTTTCTACTACATCAAAGTTGTTACTTTTTAATCCACCAACAAGAAACTCAGTATCTACGAGGTTCTTTGCGCAGCCCAGTGTGATTATTGATACTTTTTTCTTATTATTACTCATCTATTCCCAAAATTGAATTTATATAACTTTCTTTATCAAATGGAATCAAATCGTTCATGCCCTCACCTACTCCAATGAAATAAACTGGAATATTATGCTTGCTCATAGCAGTCAAAACAATCCCGCCCTTAGCAGTTCCATCAAGCTTCGTTATTATAATGCCATCAATGCTGAGATACTGATTAAAATGTTCTATCTGAGATAGAGAGTTTTTGCCAATATTGCCATCAACAACCATAAGCGTTGTAATGTCTGATGTAAGCTTTCCGATAACATTATAAATTTTTTCAAGTTCCCTCATAAGGTTTACTGAGGTATGCAGCCTTCCAGCTGTATCAATTATAACACGTTCATCCTGTGCAATCCCTGATTGAACGCCATCAAATGCAATAGATGCAGAATCAGATGTATTAGGGTTCTGAACAAGCCTAACTCCAACCTTGTCCGCCCATACCCTTATCTGTTCTACCGCTGCTGCTCTGTATGTGTCTGCAGCAACAAGGCACACCTTATCCTTGGCCTCAATAAAATACTGAGCAAGCTTTGCAGCTGAGGTTGTTTTTCCTGAGCCATTGATTCCAACAAGTATGATAGTTTTCTTAATCTCATTGAGATTGTTTTCAGTGGTCATTCTAGATAGAATAACCTCTTTGGCTCGTTCTACCCACCCTTTATCAGATGAGTCTTTTTGCTTTAAATTTTCTACTATTTCCTCAACTATATCATAGGTAATATCAGCCTCAATTAAGCTTTCCTCAAGTTTCTCGATATCGTTGTCATCTAAATAGCTTTTTTTTGATAGAGCAGAGAAAGCATTTGCAATCTTTTTTCGGGTTTTTTTTAGTCCCTTGAAAGTTTTTTTAAATATTCCGAACATTCTTTGTCCTATCAAAAATTAATCTGTAGTTATTGAAGTAGTGGTAGCTACTTATTACAAAAAACATAATGCTCAGAGAATAAAGAGTGATTCTTATATAATCAGAAAATGGAAAAATATAGGATATCATCATAATAACAGACATAAACATAAAAATCTTCCCTGAAGGAATAGCCTCAAAGACCTCATCCTGAAATTGCAGAAGATATATCCCTGTGATAATCAAAATTGTATCCCTTGAAGTTATTAATAGAAAAAATATAAAAAACATATCGCCGAATTCTTTGATAAGATAAATCAGAACCACCATCATGCATATTTTATCTGCAATAGGGTCGATTATTTTACCGAAGTTGCTGACCTGATTTGTCCACCTTGCTAAGGGACCATCAAGAATATCTGACAAGAATATATAGATAAGTATAGCGCAGCATACGTAGTACCTTGTCCCTTCATCAAACCAACCTTTATCAAGAGACATCACCAGAGGAATCGCCATAAATATCCTTGAGATACTTAGAGCATTTGCATAGGTGAATATCTGCTTTAATTTTTCTTTATTTTTCAT
>CAYNPP010000145.1:0-4342 GCA_964399095.1 uncultured bacterium
AGTTTTCTCTGCCGGGTTCTTGAATCTAGTTTGGGCCGTACAATGGAAACGAGTTTGATTTGAAGCCGATAATGCTTGAGCCCGGTTTAACCAATGCCATAGAGGAATGGTGGACTTGGCTTCGACATGAAAAGCGAGCTTCGGAAAATACTATAAACAGTTATTCCACCGACTTAAATGGCTTCTTAAAGTTTGCCGTTGGTCACCTTGGTTATGCGCCGGGCTGTCGTGATTTAGAAGAAATGCCTGCTGCCGACTTTCGGGCATTTCTTGCGGTGCGCCAAAAACAAGGCCTATCGCGCTCTTCGACAGCGCGGGCACTTTCGGCAATCAGGGGATTTTTTCGTTTTTTGGAGAAACGAGGACTGGCTTCCAATGCGGTCATCTATGCGATACGCACCCCAAAAATGCCGCAAAAGGTTCCGCGCGCGCTTACGGAAAAGGATGCGGCGCTCGTTGTTAATACTATGGAGGGTCTCGCACCAGAACCGTGGATTGGAAAGCGTGACAAAGCATTGTTAGCTATACTTTATGGTTGTGGGCTTCGTATCTCCGAAGCTCTAGCTCTTAGCCGAAAGCAGATCGATGATGATGATCGAAGGACAAGAACGCTCCGGATCATGGGTAAGGGCGGGAAAGAGCGAATAGTACCAATATTACCCGTCGTTCTTAAAGCGGTCCGGTTGTATCTTGAAGCTTGTCCACATGACCCCGGACCGGAAGGGCCCTTGTTTTTAGGCACACGTGGTAAGCGCCTTAATGCAGCAGTGGCTCAGAAGCACGTGCGTCGTGCTAGACTAGAATTAGGACTGCCCGATTCGGTAACGCCACATGCGATGCGTCACAGTTTTGCAACACATTTACTGGCAGGCGGAGGTGACCTTAGAACTATCCAGGAACTGCTTGGCCATGCATCGCTTTCGACGACTCAACGTTATACTGATGTTGATGTAGCAAGGTTGCAGTCCGTCTACGAGTTAGCTCATCCGCGGGCGCGCAGAAGATAGAGGGTAATCGGCCCAATTGCGGCGACCACGGCGCTAATGGTGAAGGCTCAGGAACCAGCTGTAGCGCCCGTGATAGCGGTTGGGTTCGCAAGATCGAACGCCACGCCAAAGAGTAACGGTCCTAGAAATGATCCTATGAAACCTATGCACGAATGCGAAGCAAGTGTAGCTCCTTTCTATCCAGATGGCGCTTCTACCGCAGTGCCCACAGTGACGGAACCAAAATCGCGAGTGATCAGCACGCTGTCAAGATAATGACAAGTGATAGCCCAACACACTCGCGGGCAGGCCCACCAGGGTGGAAAAAGAGGTAATAGTAGTGAAAGTGATGAACAGCTCTCCTCTGGGATGTAGTGCCACGGCGAAGCTAAAATAAGCCATGCCCCGGAACGAAAGGCGAAAAGCTTGAATTTGCGCACAGTTTAGAGCCAGTACGTACCCCATGGCAGGTTTGCAGTGAAAAACTAGCCAAAAGTCAAACAGATGCATTTTAGATACACGGTGAGAGGAGGTTTTTCAGTGGGTATGGCAAACCTCAAGGAAGCAAGTAGGTCAATTTTGACTTGTTACAGGCTAGCATATTTTTTGCTTCATTCTTAATGCTGTAGGACTAATTAATTTAACATTAGCTAGAAAAAGGTTAGACTTTCTGGGCTTTGGTTACGTAAAGGTTGATTGAGGCTAAAGCCTTCAAGGTCAAAATAGTGCCCACTGGAGGAAGGTCATGTTTGGTTCTAACCTCTCCTACACTGTCACACCCATTTCAGGGGCATTGGGTGCTGAGGTTGCAGGTGTTGATTTGGGTGGGGACTTGAGCCAGAGCCTAGTAGCGGTGCTGCGAGAAGCTTTACTAAAGTACGGTGTCATTTTCTTTCGTGACCAGGACTTTGATGCCGACACACACAAACGTCTGGCTAGGCGATTTGGCAAAATCTTTATCCACCCATTCTTTGTTTATGGAGATGATCCGGAAATAGTAACTATTGTCCGGGAACCTGGTGATACCCGGATTGTCGGTGAGGACTGGCATATCGATACGACGATGATGCCTGAGCCCCCGATGGGAGCCATTTTGATAGCTATCGAGGTTCCGGACTATGGTGGGGACACATTGTTTGCCAATCAGCACCTTGCGTACGAAGCACTTTCTGACGGCATGAAAAGCCTATTACAAAATTTGAAAGCGGTTAACTCCGATCGCCGTGTAGCGGGTCCGGGAGCCGCCGCTCGCAGTTCTGGACGGGCCACAAAAGCGCGGACTGATTGTGAATGGAGAGAGACAATAAGCATCCACCCAGTGGTTCGAACCCACCCTGAGACGGGGCGCAAGAGTTTGTTTGTCAATCATTCCTATACAGTTGGCCTTGAGGGAATGAGTGACGAGGAAAGCAAGCCGTTGCTGGATTGGCTAATGGATTGGGGACATCGACCAGAATTTACATGCCACTTCCGTTGGCGGAAAGGTTCAGTAGCAATTTGGGACAATCGTTGTACTAAGCACATTGCTGTCGATGATGTATACGATTATCGTCGTGTTATGCGACGGGTTCAGATTGCAGGTGACCGACCCTACTGAGTTTTTGTTGTGTGCGACTGTGGATAGTTAAGCTGTCTCTAACGAAATATTAAAATCTTACTCTTGGATTGGCAGATTTGGCCTGATGCTGGATTGAGCCCGTTCTTCATCAACACCTAATCTAATAGGATTACGGAAAAAAAACAAAACGGTGAGGCCAATCTCAGAGGTGGATTGCTCGGCCAGCGGTCGCGAGAGCCGCCTCTTTAACAGCTTCTGGCAGTCCGGGGTGGCCATGACAGATGCGCGCAATATCCTCAGCCGAGCCCCCGAATTCCATGACGTTGACCACTTCCTGTATGAGGTCGCCTGCGGCAGGACCAATAATGTGACAGCCAAGCACTTTATCAGTCAGTTTGTCAGAAAGAATTTTGACGAAACCGACAGTATCCGCATTACAGCGTGCACGGCTGTTGGCGGTAAAGGGGAATTTTCCAATGTTATGTTCCGTACCTGTTTCCCGCAGTTCCTCCTCGGTCTTGCCGCATACGGCCACTTCGGGGTGGGTATAAACAATTCCCGGGATGGATCCATAATCGACGTGGCCGGATTGGCCTGCGATGATCTCCGCGCAGATTACGCCTTCGTCTTCGGCCTTATGAGCCAGCATAGCGCCGCCGATGACATCACCGATAGCATAAATGCCCTCGATATTCGTTTGGAAATCTTCGTCTACGGAGATAAAACCATGGCCGTCGATGTCAATGCCAATCTTTTCTAGCCCCAACCCCTTTGTAAACGGGCCTCGGCCAACAGCAACTAAAACCACATCGGCTTGCAAGCTTTCCTTTTTGCCGCCAACTCTAGGTTCCATAGTCAGGGTTACATTCTGTCTTGTGGCTTTGGCTCCGGTAACCTTAGTTGCCATTCTAAACTTCATACCCTGTTTTGTAAGAATGCGTCGCATGTTTTCGCAGATTTCGGCGTCCATGCCGGGAAGGATTGCGTCAAGGTACTCAATTACAGTGACTTCCGCCCCTAACCGGCGCCATACGGAGCCGAGTTCTAGACCAATCACGCCGGCACCAATGACAGCCAAAGATTTTGGTACTTTTGACAAGGAAAGGGCACCGGTGGAGGAAACAATCCGTTTTTCATCGATCATTACACCCTTGAGTGGCGTCACGTTTGAGCCGGTAGCGATCATGATATCGGAGGCCTCAAGTGTTTTTTTTCGAGCTCCCTTTTTATTTGGTTTGAACGAAACCCGCCCCGGTTCTGTAATCTCTGCCATTCCAAAGTGGAAGTCGATCTTGTTTTTCTTCATTAAAAACTCGATCCCTTTTGTTAGGTCGATCACGGTTTCTTCTTTGCGAGCCTGCATCGCCTTAAGGTCAAGTGTTAGCCCAGAGATATTAATTCCGTGGTGTGCAAATTCCTTTTCAGCCATCTCGTAATGATGTGAAGATTGTAGCAAGGCCTTGGAAGGAATACAGCCGACATTGAGACATGTGCCGCCCAAAGTCATGCGTTTTTCTACAATAGCCGTCTTCAATCCGAGTTGTGCAGCCCGTATAGCACCGACGTAACCGCCAGGCCCGGCGCCAATGACAATTAGGTCATATACATCACTCATAGTTCCTAGCCTTTCCGTTTAGGCGGTTCGATTACACGTCCAACATGATTCGCTGAGGATCTTCGAGACATTCCTTCATGCGGACTAGGAATGAGACAGCTTCGCGTCCGTCGATTATTCTATGATCATAGCTAAGGGCTAGGTACATCATTGGACGAATCACTATCTCGTCGTTAACAACGA
>CAYNPP010000146.1:0-4316 GCA_964399095.1 uncultured bacterium
AGATAAATTACCGTTTATTAGCTTGATTAAAGAATTGACATCTTTTGACAACAAAAATTTGCCTTATTCGTCCTTCGATTGTTGTTCCGGCAACAAATCAAACAACAATGTTTACGCCGCCTTTAGGCATGGCTTATGTGGCAGGTGCGCTCCAGGAATCAGGTTTTAAAGTCCAGTTTATAGACGCTGTTGGAGAATCACTGGATACCAGGCATCTTGTCGACTACGATTGTTACCTCTACGGGCTTTCACACGCTCAGACAGTCGCAAAGATCTGCGACGATACTGAAATTATCGGAGTTGGTTTTGGTTTTTCTTTCGAATGGCCAACCTGTAGGGACCTAGTAGCCTCGATCAGAGAAAGATTTCCTAATGCTCTTCTCATCGGTGGTGGCGAGCACGTTACGGCAGTGCCAGAGCAAACAATGAAAGAAAGTGCTCTTGACATAGGCGTATTAGGCGAAGGTGAGGAAACAATTCTTGAAATTGCTACAGCCTATCAAAGAGGTGAACTTGATCTAAATAAAATTTTAGGAGTTTGTTATAGCAATAATGATCTAGAAGTTGTGGTTAATGATCGTCGTCCCCGTAAGCGTGATTTGGATGATATCGTTTGGCCAGCCTGGGACTTGATACCGATTGAAAATTATCTCGAACGAGGCTACGGATTTGGAGTTAACCGAGGTCGTTCCATGCCAATTATGGCCAGTAGGGGATGCCCCTATCAGTGTACATTCTGTTCCAGTCCCGCTATGTGGACTACACGCTGGATTCCTCGTGATGCCGACCTTCTTTTAGATGAAATTCAGTATTACCAAGAGAAATACGGCGCGGAGAACTTTGATTTTTATGATTTAACAGCGATTGTAAAAAAGACCTGGATTATAGAGTTTTGCAAAAAAATTGAAGCACGTGGTCTGATATTTACGTGGCAGCTGCCCAGTGGCACGAGAACTGAGGCTATAGATGGAGAAGTTGCTAAACTTTTGTTTAAGTCTGGTTGCAGAAATATGTCTTATTCTCCGGAAAGTGGGTCTTTAGGTGTTTTGAAGAGGATAAAAAAGAAAATAAAGCCGTCTGCCGTGATTAATTCCATCTCTGCCGCTTACCAAAATGGCATGAACATCAAATGTAACATCATCTTCGGATTTCCAGGCGAGGATTTCAAAGAAATCCTAGAGTCTTATCGTTTTATCGTAAAAATGGCGTTTGCTGGAGCGTTTGATATTAGTATATGGGCATTTTCACCATACCCAGGTTCTGAATTATTTGTAGAAATTGCCGAATCAAAAAATCTTAAGCTTGATGACAATTATTACAATAGCCTCAGATCTTACGCGGATAACATGTCCACGGTTTCGTATAGTGAAAATTTTTCAAATAAAAACCTGAAGTTCCTAAGAACATTCGGTGTAATCCTATTTTACTTATCTAGTTGGGTTAGACGACCATATAGGCCCTTCAAAATAGTTTTGAATCTTTCCCAAGGCCGACAAGAATCCCGAGCAGAGCTTGGACTGTACAACGTATGGCGGCGCAACCGACTGAATAGCGGGGATAATGCATGAAATATGCCTATGATACTGATAAGCGACACAGCGAATTAGTATCTGTACGCAGATTGATTTGGTTTTTTCCAATGGAAATCTGTTCAATTGGTCTAGGTCAAAGTAGCAGTAAAAATGTCTTTCGGCATCGTGTACGTATTACTAAACCCCCTTCCATGGCGGTACTGAGATGATTGTTCCAATACTTGAAGCCGATTGATCCCTCTTGATGTGAGTTTCTGCCCACCACCAAACCTACTCTTTAGGCGTACAAACCTATAGCATACAAGGCCGTGCAGTTGCTGATTACTGGGATCTTAAATTAAGCCCAAGGATTTGCACCACCATTTTTATACTCCCTCAATTTGACACGGCTGGATAGAGATAAAAATCTCGCTCTAGCTAGGGAGTTAAGTCGAGGGCGATGGGTAGGCAGTTCACCTGTGTCTTTGCAGTGATAGACGTCACAATTTTACTTAGAAACGGATAATAGTAAGGCTAAATATAAGCATTTGAGGCCCACGAAGTAACAAAAATTGTGGTTTCATGCGTGATGAATTATTTGCGGCGTTTAATGATGATGGTTATGGGGGTGCTCCCATGACCTCAAAAGTTTCCAGCCATTTTCTTGCCGTTTTAGAAGATATGATTTATTTTCTTTGAGATTTTTATTTAACGAGTCCTGAAGGCCAAAGATTATCGAATGGACCAGAAGGAAGTCTCCCTTCCCTACTCTACTCAAATACCTATCTATAACTTGCGGTGTTGGGTCATGGAAGACTGATAACCATTTAGTCCCAGATTTTTCTAAATAATATCTTGTAATTACGGCTGACTCGCCAGTTCCTTTCGGATCCGCCACAAAGATTTTTGATTGGCTAGGAATGGTACCGATCAAGCTTTTTGCTACAAATGTATAAAAGGGTTTAGGGGGTTCTAAATCGAATCTGAGTTTATGTGAAAAAAGCAACGGTAGTAGTAAGACGAGAGTGATCGCGATAACTCGAATTTTCGGATCAACTTTGACTTCTCCCTTTTTATGCGACCAAAAAACCACGGTCCCTGACACGATAAAAATGACGCCCACCATTCCAATGTGTGTGTTATATCGCCAGTAAGAAACAGCCCTAAGGGCATCAAAGCTGGAAAAGACCCCGACGTAGGTAAGAAGCAAAAAAGTGTTATATCCAATAAATCCAATAGCACACAAAATTACGATTTGATCAAACGAACTTTTAAATCTCAATAAACTGCCAATCGACAAATAAACTGCGATTGCCATAGGTCCAAAGAAGCCAATTTTTTTTATCGCAATGAGAAACATTTGCTTTAAGATCAAGGGAATTTCATAAATATTCCAACGATCTAAAGGACGGAATGTAGCTTCTGATCCGTTAATGTTTCCAAGTTCAATGAAAACATAATACCGCCATGAAAAATATGTGAATATTGCTGGTAATACTATTATAGGTAGGTGGATCAAAAACTGTTTAAAACGAATATCCGGATCTCGCCAAGCTAGAAAGCCAACGGCTAAAGAAAATAGGGTGAATAAAACTAAGTTGGATTGTCTCAAATTAATCAGGAGCATTAGCAATAGGGATAACTGCCATGCACCCGACCAAGGGGAAGTCTTTTTTCTTTTCGGCAATGCATCTAAATAATAATAACCAGCGAGTAGTACCGCGCCAGTAGTAACGGCAGTGCTGATATCTGAATAGGCTGTAAGTACGATTTTCTGTATAAAGGTTGGATTGAAGATAGTGGCGCATAAAATGACGGATGAGGCAAATCCCCAACTTATCACGGGCTTCACTTTATAATTTGTTAGGCGTAAGGCGGTGCGTAGCGTTAATGTTGTGAGTGTGATCAGGAGGAGTAGATTTAAAACACCACCAATATTAGAAATAAATTTTCCAGCAATTTGGGCGCTAAGGTAGGATAGAATGGGCCAACCATAAGGATATGCCGCCAGCATTGGGGCTCCATTAAATGGTTCTTTGGCGTTGGGGAATCCGTCAAAAGCTAGTAGATATTTTGGGGCAGGGAGCCAATGGGAAAACTCATCCCATTGCGACGGTTCCATGGCACCAGAAATAAGGAATAACGGCATTGCCAATACGAGAATACGCCATGATCCTGGTACAAAAAGTGCCTGTTTTTGGTGAATCGCGATACCAATTCCCACCACAGAGAAGACAGCAAAGATAATGGAAACAACTAAAAATGGGCTTCGAAATATTACACCGCTGAGTGTAAACACAGTTGATACAACTGCCCAGCCATATAGTACGTTTAACTCCGTCAGACGATTTCTGTCCGTAAAAATTATACTTAGTCCGGCTAAGCCAAGCCATAGTACAACACCAACAGCTAAAGGAACGAATTGCTGGGGGCCGACAAGTATTGAATTTAAATAATATTCCATGATCCTGTTAAGCTAAAACAAAATCCTAATCATAGCCTTATTACCCACTAATTGAATCTCTAACATCTTTTTCGAATAATTAATTTAAGAAAAAGGCCGTATTCGAAAATACGGCCTAATTTCAAATATGTGGTAGGCAGTTTACATCATACCGCCCATACCGCCCATACCACCCATGTCTGGTGGCATAGCTGGCGCAGCAGGTTTATCCTCCGGCATTTCAGCAACCATGGCCTCGGTCGTGATCAAAAGACCTGCGATGGAAGACGCATCCTGAAGTGCCGTCCGAACAACCTTCGTGGGATCAACAATCCCAGCTTTCACAAGGTCCGTGTACTTTT
>CAYNPP010000147.1:0-4314 GCA_964399095.1 uncultured bacterium
CATCTCCATCGCAAATAATATTATCAGCATCACAATCAATAATAGGCTCACCCTCTACAAATGGGGGGCTCCATGTACACCCATTAGTTATACCACATTGATTTGAAGAGAGATTTGAACAACTAATAGACTCGCCGATCCAATGACAATCATCTGATTCAATTACTGCTGTATATACTGGTGGAGAACTTAATTTCCATTTATTCTGGAGGATACTTGGTGATGAAGTTTGTTTAGATGCCTCAAAGTCATCCAGAAATGCCTGCCCAAGTGGGTTAGGGTTAGTGTACACCTTTGCATATTCTCCTTCTAAATCTAATGTTGATTTAGTGCTTGCTTCAATAAATGGAATCTTATCTGTTAGCTTTGTTAAGAAGTCTATATCAGTATCATATTTCCCGCCTATATTCCATAGAAAATTTCTCATAGGCTCATAGCCTATCTCAACTTTTGAATCAATTATTGATTGATTGTAGTAGTATGCCCCTCCACTAAGATAATCATTATCTGAAAAATCTAATTTCATATGAATTCCTGTTAGCAATTTTTGATCAAAGGATACAAGTTCATTTTCTTCATAGCTAATTTCGATATTTGCCGTAGGATCAAGTGCTTGTTGATTGATAATATTTAATGTTCCAGAAAAATAATCTATAGTATAGTCCGCTCCTTTTGTTAATAAGGTACCATTTAACCTTACTTCCTCACTATTTTCTACAATCATAAAACCAAGGCTATAAGTTGAGCTCCTCTGAGATTTAGAATGTTTGACTTTAATTTGAAATTTGTGCTCGCTCATTATATCAGTTGAACCTAGAAGGTCGTAATACATAGCTGGGCCATCATCACTGTTATCTAAAAAATTATTGTTGTTATCATTAAGAGATGGGAGATATTCCTCTATATCATTATAGTATGTTGAGTCTGAAGAATTCCAATCAGTGCCCCAAAATGAAAGTGGCCCTTCAAAAATTGGGTCTCCCTGACTATTAATTCTCCCATCAGAATCAAATGCAAATGGTATATATGTAGGGAACATCAATTCTCCTTTGGAAGAATTTACAATACTTGAATTTATCATATCAACCATACCATCCTCAGACAAATTACCATTTTGATCAAATTGATCTAATCCAAAAATACTTAGAAATGATTTATTAGAAATTTCACTATGAGTCTGTTCATCAAGATTTCCACCAATATATATTATATCTAATTCTAATCCATCAGATGATATATCTGATGATCCTAAGTTATAAACATTTTTAAACATTAGCTCCCATGTAGGGGAGCTGGGATCGGAAACTTTATTAGTAGCCTTTAGCAACTTCATTACAATTTCACAATCATCAGCGCAGTTCTTCTTAAGTGTAGTTCCATTATTAAAAATAATTTGATTATTAATTTCTGGGTTAAAAAAATTAAAGTAAGCGGCAGCTTCGTCTAAATGCGGATCATTAACGTCTGTATACTCCGTATATTCATATATAGTCTGCTCATCACTTGCATCTGAATCAATATATTTTCCCAATTTATATGAAATTGCAATAATATCTTCACTCCTGACATTATTGAATCTAATCGTACCTAATAGTCTATCAATCTCATAATCTCCAATTTCATCATCATTTGGAATTTCTTCCTTTAGCTTAATCCATGAAGCATCATTATAATCAGTATTTAAATTCTCTTCATGAGGGTTGACTCTTGCATCTCCAACGACTCTATCACTTTCTCCCGTTTCAGTCAGTGGGTCAATTCGCTTCCACACTTCATGATCAACAATCGTATAGTATGGAAAAAATATATGCTTGTTTAATGAATCTAAAGGATAGTATTGAGCTTTGAAGTATTCATCAATAAAATAATATTTATCCTTAAGGTAGCTATATGCATTTATATAATTTCCATCGGAAGATTCAAGAGACGATGATTTTGTAGATTTTTTTACCTGCTCTCTAGAAATTATTGACTGAATAGATAGCGGCCCAAGCTGGTGAATCATTTTTATACCAAATAAACCTTCGCTACTTCCACTTCCAACACTAACAAGCTGTGATGAGGGTAGATGTAATGCAATATTTCCTGCTTCTAACTTTTTCATAATATCATTTTTTTTGCCTGTATAGGTGATATTTAAATCATTTTCAAATGAAAAGTCGGCCTCTGAATCTTGATGTGCTTTTATTGAAATTCTATCACCAATTGTTCCTTCTATGTTAAATCTTTGAGTTTGCTCTATATCTAAATCGCATGTTTTACTCTGCTTCTGATTTAATCCAACTAATTCTTTGTCTTCAAAAATAACCTGTCCATTAATATTTATATTTCCATCAATCTTTAATGCAACCTCAGTTTCTCCTATATCCTTACTAACAAGAGTCAGCGCACGATTAGAAGATGAGCCCGCGGACCTATCTTTTGTTATTTTCTTAACAACTTTATCTCTAAAGGATATATAATAATTTCTATTCATATGAACCATTGCATACTCATCAATACTCATAACTGTAGGAATTAATAAATCTTGATATAAATACTGCTCATTAAATTCTGCATTTTTATTATCTGAAAATTTTATATCCCTTTGTCTTACTGAATGAATAAATGTCCCTTTTTTAAGACCAGTTTCTTTTAATTCTTTGAAATGTATTAATTTATTTGTTGTCTTGATAAAGTGTAGATTCCATAAATCATAGGTAGAATAAAAAACTAATGATTTAGGTCTTTCTATTAGAGTGTTAACTAGTGTTGGATGGTAATTATAGTACTTTGCTGCATATTTAAATGAAACGTAAGAATCCTGATTTGCAAATAATGATGTGCAAATAAAAAAAAGGCTAATAATTTGTTTGATATAACAAATTATTGGATTTTTGATATGCTTTAATAGCGACACAATAGTAACAACTATTCGCTAGGCAATCTCCTTCTTTTTTAATTCATTAAACTCATCAAGTGAGCAAGATAGAACTTTTAAAATTGCTTTGACAGCTTTTCCTCTATGAGAAAATATTTCTTTTCTATCCATATCCATTTGTGCAAAAGTTTTTTTCTCTTCAGGTATGAAGAATATTGGATCATATCCAAAGCCATTGTCACCTACAGCTGATCTCGATATTACTCCCTCAGCTATTCCTTCCGCAGTCAATTGTGTATTACCATCAACATAGGCAATCACTGTCCTAAATTTTGCGGCTCTATTAGGTATTGGAACAGTCTTTAAATCTTCTAATAACTTATTAACATTATCAATATAAGAGCAGTTTTCTCCTGCATATCTTGCGGTGTAGACCCCTGGTTTTCCGTGCAGTGCATCTACCTCTAATCCGGTGTCATCTGATATAGATGGTAATCCAGTTATTTTATTTACCTCTTTTGCTTTAATTAGTGCATTTTCCTCTAGTGTGTGACCAGTCTCTTCAATGTCACCAATATCAGGAAAATCTTGGAGAGATAAAAATTCTACATTATTGCTAAATTGATCAAATGCATTTTTTAGCTCCCTAAGCTTATCCATATTATGTGTTGCAATTACAATTTTCATGACTGTATCCTTCTACTTGCTGAAAATTAATGATATATTGATTATTAATCAAAAATTATCCTTAATTAAATAAAACTATTTAATTATATTTTTTATATGCTTAATAACACAGAAAGTTTATATATTTTCTTCAGTGATTAATGTTTTTTTTTGGTCAGATAGCTCAGTCGGTAGAGCAGAGGACTGAAAATCCTCGTGTCGGCGGTTCGATTCCGTCTCTGACCACCTCTAAGCCCTTCGATTTTGTCGAGGGGCTTTTTGTTTATAGGCTAAATCAGATAGAATCAAATAAAATCAAATATCGGACAATTCGGCAACCACTTTTTCGGCAACCACATATTGGGATTAGTTGCCTAAAACATAGTTTACTATTCCAAAAGAAAGTGAAAATATTAAAACTAAAAAATATTTTTAAATTATTTTCATATGAATTATTGGTTATCTATACTCATAATTGAAGAAATTAAACCAAGAATAATGTAATAAATTATGTTACTACTATTAATATTCTTTTTGTTCCTATTATTTTTTATAACATTTTGCTTAGGTTTAGGTTTTTTAACAGCAGTAATATCAAGAACTATACCATTATCTTCCATTGTATTAAATATATGTATATACTGAACTCTCAATAATAAATTAATATCGTAGGTTCTATACAAAACAAGACCTGTTTGAAAATTTATTGTTGGACCTGATTTTTTAAATTCATCAGTTCCATCACCTATACCTCCAACCCAATGCAAACCTAAACCTCCACCAATAAA
>CAYNPP010000148.1:0-4265 GCA_964399095.1 uncultured bacterium
ATACCAGATTTAACTGGAATTGCCGGGCTCTGCTCTGTTAATTCGACATGAAAAATACCAAGGTCCTGCCACGCTGGGATGCTATCTGAAAATAGGTCAATGACGCGGCCCGTTTCACTATCGAACACTTTGAATTGAGGGATATCACCATTCATACAGTAGCCTGCAGTTTGAGTGCCATCATAGCCCATAGCAGGAATATCTATTTTCTTGCTGTAGTGTCTTGACCCAGCCATCACTCCATTGCAGTATGATAAAAGTACATCATCACTATCTATATCTATAGTAGAGACGTCGATATCATTTAAAAAGTAAAATGCCTGCTGAGAAGATTGAGTAAATGTAAAGTCACTATGCATATCTGCAATATTATTGGATGCTCTCGAGCTTGCGGTGTTATCTGAGTTCCAAATCATTTCTAAATATGTTATATCAGGGTCAACTTTAATCCAGTAGCCCTTTCCGATATTGAACATGCTGAGGCTTCCAACCCACCCAAGTATTGGGTCGGGACTAGCTGCGACTCCCTGGCCTATAATGGCTTCAAAGTGTTCCTCAATGCTATCTGGAATTGCATCACCCACATTTATGTTATCTGGACCAATATACGAAACTAAGTTCGCGCCATCATGGAGGTAGTACATCATGTTATGGTCAGTTTCAATTCCAGATACCGCAAAATTTAGGCTTCCCATGTCATCTTCAAGGATTACCTTCACCCAGTAGCCCTTGTCTCTTTCAATGTAGTCTATTGTGCCTGTCCACCCTAAAACTGGATTGTATGAGGATGCTACTCCTTCACTGATAATGCCATCGGTGTCAAGTACAATGGAATTGAATATCGTTTCGATAGATGCATCCTCATTAGAAAGGTATGGGAAGCTAAGTAGGTTTGCGCCATCATCAAGTGTGAAATTATAATTGCTTAGTTCAGATGCCTCAGTACACAATGGGTCAGTTTCATTCTGATAAATATCAGATGCTGAAATGCAGAAGGTTCCAGAGTTATAGCCAGAAAGATTATGTGATAGGATTTCAGTTGATAAAACTTCTTCTACTAGATTTAATTGATCTCCGTTTTCAATGTAAATTTTATAGCCCTGCACCTGCCCGCTGGAGTTTATATCGTAATATATCCACGTCATATAGATAATATTTTCTTCAGGAATTATTTGTGCATAAAGATTGCTTGGGCCATCTCCAAAAATAAGCTCTAGGCAAGAGGTGTTGAAACCATCACACTCACCGCAGTAGTCAATAAAGGCCTCTCCAAAGCATACATCTGCACAATCAAAATCAGAGTTAGGGATATGGTCCGTTTCTCCACTTGAGCATATACCACAATCATCGATAATAGCTGTCCCAAAGCAGTCACCGCAGCAATCCATGTCAATATTTGGCTGGTGATTTGATTCTCCACCAGAGCAAATTCCGCAGTCATCAAAGAATGCCCCGTACTCATACCCCTCTTCACTTTGAGTCATTCCGATGGGGGTAGAAGAATCACAGACCCCGGCGCAGTCAAGCAGCTGATTTCCACCATCACAAACCCAGCAATCATCAAAATTATTTGATTCACAAAAAATATTATCATCAAAATCAGTGTCGTTTATTACCCACCCATCTGGCTGAAAACCATTACAGTATTCAGCGTAGACACCCGATCCAAGCCCATCTCCATCTCCATCAAAGTAGAAGGTTGTAAGTCCTGAACTTGCACAGCCTCCCATAAGAATCTTAATGTTTGTATTGTATATCCACTCACCATCAATTTGTTCATACTCTCCACCAATATTCTCGCAGTCAACTGTAACACCAGATGTGTATCTCATATTATATCCAGTGTTATTAAAATAAAAATAAATCTCATAATCTGAATTGAGGCTGTCAACATCCCAATAAAATTCTGTTGATCCAGTTGAATTTGATACCTCCTCAGCGCAGCTACCTGTTATATTCCATGTTTGAAGGTCACTAGGTGGATGGATGGATCTATAGTCAGATGAAAAAGTAGGAATTTCACATTCAACTCCGTTAGTGTCTATTTGTCCAATCCAGTCTAAATTCATGAACTGTATATCAGTCATATCAATGGGCCCATCAGGGAGTTCAATTTCATCTTCATTATACTGAAAACCATCATTGCAGCCCTCACATACTCCCAGAATAATCCAGTCTCCTGGAATTGTTTGATCATTATTTTGAACGTCAATCTGCAGATTCCAATTATTGGAATATATGTATGACAATTGAATCAAGAGCAACAATATTAATATAGCATTTTTGTTTTTCATCAGTTGTTAATTCTATGAAATTGATTGCTTCTTTACTGTGATTGGAATCACCTCAGTAGAATATAATCAGATTTTAAGTGGTTAGCAATAGTTCAATTCTAATATAGATTACTGCGCCTTGCTAACATCCAGATTTTAAATGCGACAGTTAATAGTAAGAGGCCTATTGCTATGAAAATGGATGCTAAGATTAGTATTATCACCTCTTTAAGTAGTAGAATAAGTAACCCCGCAACGATGAATCCGATTCCAACCTTTAAAAGGAACGAAGAGGTAATAGAAGATGAATTTTTTATATTGAGATTAGTAAACATCCCTATTTAGCAAACCAGCTACCTATTTCATTTTTATTTGGGAACCTATTTTCTGAAAACTTAGAGAAAACAAGTTGGCCGTTTAATAAAATTTCGAATGCTCCCGTTCTTGGATCCTGCTCATTTCCTTTAATAAGAGCATCAGGGCAAAAATCTAGAATTTGTTTTGACACACGGTCAAACTCAGGCCCATAGTTTCATTTTACACAGAATTCTATATGTATTTTCATAATCTAATTAGCTAGATTCATATTAATTAATTCAAAGATACCGTAAATTCCAAAAGTCAACATTACCCAGCCAATAATTTTAGTAAAAAAATCAACATCATAATTTCCAGTTCTTTTCCATGCAAGGAATCCACCTGCTGAGCTGATACACACAAAGACCATAAATAATAGTGTTTGCTTCATGCTCTAATTTCATTAATTGCAAAATAAAAACAAAGATTAAAAAAACTTTACCAAATAATATTTTTTATTTATAATTTTGAGTATGAGTGATGAAGAAATTAAAATCCCAAAGATAGATTTAGATAGTCTTGACTTATCTAAAATGAAACTGCCAATATTAGTTGGTCTTGCCTGTGTTTTATTATTCTTCTGCGTATATACAGTTGATGCAAATGAATATGCTGTTGTTCTAAGATTTTGAAAGTACAATTCAACTACCGAACCTGGGCTACACTTTAAGATTCCAATTATAGACTCAGTTTACAAAGTAAAAGTTGACTATCAATATAAACAGGAATTTGGATTTAGGACAAAGACTCCGGGTGTAAGATCATCCTACTCTCTTAAAGGACTAGAAGGTGAATCATGGATGCTTACTGGAGATCTTAAGATAGCGGAGGTGCACTGGGTTGTACAGTATAAGATAAAAGATCCATTTGACTACCTATTTAAAGTAAAGAATGTAGAAAAAACAATCAAGGATGTGTCCGAGGCAACAATGCGATTAATGATTGGTGATAGATCATTCAAGGAAGTTCTACAAAAAGAAAGAACTGCAATCGCAAATTTATCAAAAGAGCATATGCAGATGATTCTTGATGAGTATGGCTCGGGAATTCAAATCCAAATGGTTCAACTTCAAGGTGTAGTTCCTCCCGCACCTGTAGAGGATTCTTTTAATGAAGTTAACAGAGCCAAGCAAGAGGAAGAGACTCTTGTTAATGAGGCAAACCAAGAGTACAACAAGACCATTTATACTGCTAAGGGACTAGCTGAAAAATTAATCAATGAAGCACGCGGGTATGAATCAGAAAGAGTAAATAAAGCTCTGGGTGATGCAGAGCTGTTCAACTCTATTTTAAAAGAATACAAGGATGCGCCTGAAATAACAAAAAAGAGGCTATACCTTGAAATGATGGAAGAGGTGCTTTCGAATATCCCTAATAAAATGATAATAGATTCTAATCTAGAGAGTGTTCTCCCACTGTTAAATCTTGATAATGCAAAGGAGACTAAATAATGAAAAATAAAAGTTTCCTATATACTATTTTATTTGCATTGATTTTATTTATGAATAGCCTATACATAATTAATGAGGCAGAGCAAGCGATTGTGACTCAGTTTGGTAGACCGGTCAAGTCAGTAACAACAGCTGGAATTAAATTTAAAACTCCTTTCATCCAAAAGGTACTAAGGTTTGACAA
>CAYNPP010000149.1:0-4220 GCA_964399095.1 uncultured bacterium
AGTTAATAAATCATCTATGCTATCTTTTTCATTTATAGATATTTTACAAAATTCATGTTCATGTAAATATATATCATTTTTTGTAAGTACATGTATAATTGGTGTGTTTTTCACCAGCATTTTAAAATCATTAAAATCATCAGAATTTTCTGCAAGAAGCATTATTATATCTGCCTCATTTATTTCTTTTTTTGATTTTTCTATACCTATTTTTTCTATTTTGTTCTTTGTTTTAGCATGCCCCGCAGTATCAATTAATATTACTTTATGTTTATTGATTTCTACAACAGACTCAATTACATCTCGTGTTGTGCCGGAGCTTTCAGATACTATGGCCCTGTTTTTCCCAAGTAAATAATTATATAAGCTTGATTTTCCAGCATTTGGCTTTCCCGCAATTACCACACGAATTCCATTTTTGGTTATTTTAGAAAAGAAAAGTGATTTATTGACGTTTCTTAGTCGTTTAATTATTATTTTAATTCTTTTTATGATTACGTCATTTTGTGTATGATTAATTTCATTCTCACTAAAATCTAGTTCATGTTCAATTATTGTTAATAATTCTACTAATCCTTTTTTTATGTTTGCAGCTTCAATTGCAAGCCTTCCATCAACATTTTCAAGTGACTTGTGTAGATATATATTAGAATCAGACTGTATAACATCATCTATGGCCTCTGCCTCTAGTATTGATATTTTATTATTGTAATATGCCCTGAATAAAAATTCACCCGGCAGGGCATGTCTAGCTAACCCTGATTTACATAAATCATCAATAATTATATTTGCGATATATCCTCCTCCATGACAATTTATCTCTATAATATCTTGTCCATTTAATGATTCTGGCCCCTTAAAGTATGATATCATTACATGGTCTATAATGTTCCCACTGGTACAACTATATAGTTTATATTTTTTAATATAATTTTTTTTAGGGTTAGTCTTTTTCTTAGTTATTTTTTTAAAGGTATTGGTTAGAGATGGTCCAGACAGCCTAATAATATCTAGTGTTGACTTTCCATCACCTGTTGCCTTTGCAACTATAATATCATCTGTAGATAAATAATTCATCTATCTATTTTTTACTATTTTTTATAGATAATTGTTGTTGATATGCTAGAAAATTATAAACAGTATAGTATAGTGTAAGGCCAGATGGAAATTGATTGAATATTATAACAAAAAAAGCATTCATAAAATACATCATTGTTTTTTGAGTATTATCACCATCAGTTGCCATAGTAATTCTCATAGTAAGAAACATACTTATCCCCATCAATATAGGCAAAATAGCCACACCATCGCCATATAGGGGGATGTGAAATGGTAAAGAAAAAAGATAATCAGGCTGAGACAAATCCTGAATCCACAAAACGAACGGTTCTCCTCGAAACTCAATAGTAGATCTAAATACTATAAAAAATGACATTAATATTGGCCATTGTAGAAGCATGGGGAGGCACCCACTAATTGGATTAACTCCATGCTCCTTCCATAGTTTTCCCATCTCCTCCTGCAGCTTTTTAGGATCACTCTTATATTTTTCCTGTATTTTTTTTTGCATAGGAGCAACTAACTTCATTTTAGCAGAAGATTCATAACTTTTTCGTGTTAATGGCCCAGTTATAACTCTCATAATAATTGCAATAATTATTAAAATAACTCCATAATTAATATTTAGAAAATTATTAAGTATTTTAACAAACCAGAGAATAATCTTACTAAATGGTGCAATTATAGACCACCCAAAGTTCATTATTGCCTGTAGATTACTATCAACATCATTAATATAGTCAACATCAAGTGGACCAATATAATTGGTATAACCCAAACTTCCCACAGAACCCCTAAATCCAATTGTTGCAGAATAAATTGGCGCAGACAGTATGGTTTTATTTGATATAGGGGAAGGATTAAAATAAAGATTTCTAGATTCCAAAATAGCATAATCAGCTTTTATTGTTGGGATAATTGCCATTGTAAAAAATTTATTTCTAATTGCAATCCAATCTGTTGGGAGATTAAACCTTTCTGGCGAAAGCTCATTTTCCCCAGATTGTACTATGTAATCAATATCATTATTTTGATATACATATGCACCAGAATATGTTGCCTCATCATATGAATTTAGCTCTGTTGGAGCTATTCCAGAATCCCAGTAAATTTCAACATTGCTATGAGGAAAGGATTCTTTTAGGTTATACTCAAAAGAAGAATTGATTTCATATGAATCAGCAAAAAACTCCATAGATTTTATTATATAATCGCCACTATCCAATATATATTGGTAATCAAGGACAATATTTTTTGAACCTTTTAAATATATTGTATCCATATCATTATAATTACCTAGTATAAAATTATCTCTAAATTGATATGCACCATTATTGATTGAAAGACAAGGGGAACACCCACTATTCATTGTTGTGTGACTTAAAACAACAGGATTATTGTCATTATATACACCTGTTTCATCAAAGGTGCCCAAGTAATTATATTCATCGAAGTCATCTTGTCCACTTAGCACATATTTTATAATGCTTCCGCCGCCAACCGAAGAAAGTGTAATTTCATAATATTGATTTATAATGGTTATTGTTTTTTCATTAATATTGAGGTCAATTTCATCGGCCACTTTAGAGGGGGGCGGTTCTGTTATATTAATAATGCTTTCATCAACAAATTCATTGGACGGGACTTCTTGTTCTGCGGTTTCAGAATCTAGACCAATTAACTTGAGATATTGCGGTGTTAATAAAAATACTAAAAATATTAATAAAGCAGCAAATAAATTTCGTTGAACATTCATAAAATTATCAACACTCTGAATACAACTTAGTAAAAACCCAGTCAATTTCATTAAATTGTATATTTAAAGTATTTGGTTTCACTAGAACAGCCAATTTATTATTCTTATTATTTATAAAAGAAGCGCGACAACGTCTTTTAAACAGATTCCTTTCATGAGATGGTCCAAGGGAACTAGGTAAAATAAAACCAATCTTACTATGCTTTGAATTACAGAATTTTAAGTTAATATTTTTGCTATTGATGTGAGAGGTAGACCTAATAATATCTTTATATAGATTTTTATTAATAGATAAGTTCATTTATGCGGACAAAGACTTCCTGCCTTTGCGTCTACGTCGTGCTAACACAGCTCTTCCGGACTTTGTTGCCATTCTAGATCTGAAACCATGCTTATTTTTTCTTTTTCTATTACTTAATTTTATTTTTACTTTCATTTTATACCTATAATCATAAGGGTGTAAAATATAATATTAATATTATGATAAAAAAATGATTATAATTTTTCAATATTAATTGACGTTTTTATACCACCCCTTGGATTAAAATCCCCGACAACATTAATTTTGCGTGGTTTTAAGACTTTTTGTAAATCATCTAAAATTTTATTAGTTACATTTTCATGAAAAATTCCAATATTGCGAAATTTGACTATATATAGCTTTAGGGATTTTAATTCTACAATCATCTTATTTGGTACGTAGCTAATGCGTATAGTACCAAAGTCTGGCAACCCCGTCCTTGGACAAACACAGTTGAACTCAGGGATTTCAATATTAATTTCATAATCACGATCTGGATAGTCATTACTAACAGCTTCTAAGTCTCTAAAATCTGGGTTGTTATTTTCTATCATGTGGGAAATTTATAAAGAAATTATATATTATATTAAGCATAAAAAAAAGGCACTTGAAAAAGTGCCCTTTAAAAATTTACCAACCCTTTTTTTCAGGGCTTATTTTTCTTCGCCTTCTATGACGTCTTTTCCTTGAAATTTCATCGTCCTTGTTTCCAAAATCATAATCATTAGAATACTGACTATTTGTGGAAAAAGAATTGTATCCATACCAAGATAGGGCGTCAGGTGAATTAGTTTGAGCAGAAAAAGCAAAACTAAATCCAAAAGCCGAAACAACTAATATGTATATATATTTTTTCATAGCAATACCTCTCTATAATAATATATATATAAATAATTTGAATGTCAATATATTTAACAATACTATTTTTTCCACTCCAACGGTGTAATGCTATCACATATTATTTCATATTTTTTTTGCCTGGTATTATTTTTATCTACCCACGTTTGTGTATGAATACGACCTTCGACATAAATAAGCTGCCCTTTCTTAAGATAGTCCTTAGTAAATTCTGCCAATTTATTCCATGCGACTACATTATGCCAC
>CAYNPP010000150.1:0-4188 GCA_964399095.1 uncultured bacterium
TGCCGGTATTGTTCAAACTCTGGATACCGTTCAAGCACCATCACAGCCAGTACGGGGAAATTAAGAACAAGTCCAGTGACCGAGATAATTATCCCCAGGAGAATCGTCAACCAGAAAAGAATTTTCTCCCCGGCGTTATAACGACCAGCACTGGGATGGGTATCCCCAAAAAATCCACCGCCTTTGACAATCCAAGTTAAATCACCTCGTTCGTAAAAATTATCACGGACCATATTCAGAAATATGAAGATCAACATGATGGGGAACAAAGGTCCGGAGAGGTTGTGCAATTCCTTGCTCACCCATGCAATCACTCCGAATGCCTCGTGGCCCACTAATGGAATCAGCACCGTGCGGCCATAAAGCAAAATCAGCCCGGTAATACCCAGCAGAATAAAAAGACCGGCAAGAAACCAGTGAATCATTCGTGCGCTGATGCTAAACCGCTGCAATTCGACTCCGGAGTCATCTGAATCGTCAATGACTGATCCCCGAAAAACGTAGAAGAGAAACATCAGCAACAGAACAAAAATCATCAGATCACGACCCTTTGGCATCAACTGATGGTTTCGGAATAACATCCAGGTTTCCCCTGCCTGGTTAACCAGAACAGTGGCGTCATAACCCTGGACCTGCGTCGTTTTATTGCGTTTAGTATCCCGTGACAACCCGTGTTGATCTGACGCTGCATCTGATCGGGCTCGAACTGCCGACCAAAGATCAGATCCAAGATTGGCCGGCCCTAAAGGCTGGACTAGCCTCGATACCCTTGCTTCATCAGTTGCACTGGATGGGGTAGCAACGGTCATCAACATGCTGAAACACACTGCCAAGACCAGCCAACTGAACAGACTACTGATTGTTCTTTTCTTCATTAGTAATGATCCGATCATCAAGTGATGCAATGTGACCAACATTCAGTCATTCGCGAAGCTAAGGATACGAAAACCAACAGGCAGCGGAGAGTGTGCTTACACACTACCGAACTATGACCAAAGAACGTGCGACCGCAAAGGAACCCGACTCCAACCAGCTGCAGCCCCGCCGACCACACCATTGACTCAGATTAACTCGCTGGCACCCCAATAAGGATGGTCCACCCTTGTGAACCATCCCCACCGGGACAACTTCTGGGGCTACAAAGGCCGTCAGCCGCCTGAACGGGTCCCCTTTACACCGGGCTTGTCATAAGCAACGCCCCAGCCCCACTGCATAGCGCCCGCTCCACGCCAGGTAACTCGTTCCCGGAATATATCGGCCACCTTGTCACCGTCACCTGCTAACAAAGCCTTTGTCGAGCACATCTCGGCACATAACGGTAACTTGCCTTCGGCCAATCGATTTCGCCCATACTTGCGGTTCTCGATCGATGACATATCCTCTTCTGGCCCGCCTGCACAGAATGTGCACTTGTCCATCTTGCCACGCGACCCGAAGGCGCCTGAGTCGGGGAACTGTGGTGCGCCAAACGGACAGGCATAAAAACAGTAACCACAACCGATACAAATGTCCTTATCGTGCAGCACGACTCCATCATTCGTAGTGTAGAAACAATCCACAGGACATACGGTTGCACAAGGCGCGTCAGAACAATGCATACAGGCGACTGAAATCGAACGCTCACCGGGCTCTCCATCATTGATGGTCACCACGCGCCGACGATTCACGCCCCAGGGTACCTCGTGTTCATTCTTGCAAGCCGTAACACACGCATTACACTCGATGCAGCGTTCGGCGTCGCACAGGAATTTCATTCTTGCCATTTTGATTCTCCTTTAAGCGGCGCTGATGCGGCACAGGGAACACTTGGTTTCCTGCATCTGGGTGACGGAATCATAGCCGTAGGTCATGGCCGTATTGGCCGCCTCCCCCAGCACGAAGGGATCAGCTCCCTCGGGATACTTATCCCGCAGGTCTTTACCCTGAAAATGGCCTCCGAAATGAAACGGCATAAATACCACCCCAGGCGCGACTCGTCGTGTCACCTGCGCCATGACCTTAACCTTGGCACCCTCTGCACCTTCGAGCCAGATCTGTTGGCCATCACGAATACCGTTGTTATTAGCATCTGCTGGATGGATTTCGGCAAACATATCCTGCTGCAGTTCTGCCAGCCACGGATTTGCCCGAGTTTCGTCGCCACCGCCTTCATACTCAACCAGACGCCCACTGGTTAAAATCAGCGGGTAATCCTTCGAGTAGTCAGTGGCTTGAATTGAACCATAGCGGGTCGGCAAACGATAACGACGCTTCTTATCGTCGTAAGTAGGATACTTCGCTACCAGATCACGCCGGTTGGTATAAAGCGGCTCACGATGAACCGGGACAGGATCCGGGAATGTCCAGACCACCGCCCGCGCTTTCGCATTACCGAATGGTGCGCAGCCGTGTTTAATCGCGACACGCTGGATACCACCAGAAAGGTCCGTCTTCCAATTACGCCCTTCAGCTGAAGCCTTTTCTTCAGTGGTCAGATCATCCCACCATCCCAACTGTTTCAACAACTTGTGATCAAACTGGGGATAACCATCCTTGATCTCTGAGCCTACAGGGTAAGAACCATTTGCCAACAGGCTTTCACCGTCGCGCTCGACCCCGAAACGGGCCCTGAAACACAGCCCACCGTCAGCCACCGGTTTACTTGGATCGTACAGATTAGGCGTCCCTGGGTGACCCATCTCAGGCGGTCCCCAACAGGGCCACGGCAAACCATAATACTCGCCATCACAAGGTCCGCCTTCGGCCTTGAGCGAAGTGATATGGAAGGTGCCCCAGTTCTTCTGTTGCAACTTCAGTCGCTCGGGGCTCTGCCCTGTGTAACCAATGGTCCACATCCCTCGGTTGAACTCCCGCGTAATATCTTCAATCAAGGGCTCATCATTCTCGACTTTGATGTTTTTGCACAATTGATCCGAGAAGCCAAGTTTGCTCGCCAGCTTGTACAAGATCGTCTGGTCAGGCAGTGACTCGAACATCGGGTCAATCACCTTGTCACGCCACTGCAGCGAACGATTTGATGCGGTGACCGAGCCATAAGTCTCAAACTGGGTAGCGGCCGGGAGGAGATAGACCCCATCCGTGCGGTCGTGCATCACTGCGCTGACGGTGGGGTAGGGATCAATCACGACCATCAAGTCAAGTTTTTCCATGGCTTTTTTCATTTCAACGCCACGGGTCTGACTATTCGGTGCATGGCCCCAGAAAACCATTGCACGGATATTGTCCTTCTGGCCAATATTCGTTTTATCTTCCAAAACACCGTCAATCCAGCGAGAAACCGGTATGCCCTTGTAATTCATCGGATGAACCGGCTTACCGTTGTCACCTTCGACCTTATCCGGATCAAAACGGCTTTTTACCCACTCATGCTCCAGGTCCCAGACACGGGACCAGTGCTTCCATGCCCCGTCTGACAACCCGTAATAGCCTGGCAGTGAATGACTGAGAATACAAAAGTCGGTCGCTCCCTGGACGTTATCATGGCCGCGGAAAATATTCGTTCCACCACCTGACTTGCCCATGTTGCCAAGGGCTAACTGAAAATTGCAATAAGCCCGGGTATTGTTATTGCCGATGGTGTGCTGCGTACCCCCCATGCACCAGATAAACGTGCTGGGACGATTATCCGCCATCACCTTGGCCGCCTGATGCACCAGTTCTTCGCGTACACCTGTCACATCGTAGACCACATCGGGAGTCCACTTCGCCACTTCCTCGCGAATCTGATCCATGCCCCAAACACGCTGATGGATAAACTCCTTGTCCTCCCAGCCATTCTTGAAGATGTGCCACATCATGCCCCAGATGATCGGGACATCCGTTCCCGGACGAATCTTCAGATAGAGATCTGCGTGGGCCGCTGTACGAGTGAAGCGGGGGTCGATAACGATCAGCGGCGCATTGTTACGCTCCTTCGCCCGCATCAGGTGGATCAGCGAAACGGGATGGGCTTCGGCCGGGTTACCACCAATGATTAGCATTGCACGACTGTTGTGAATGTCGTTATACGAATTGGTCATGGCGCCATAACCCCAGGTATTGGCGACACCGGCAACCGTGGTCGAGTGGCAGATACGCGCCTGGTGGTCTCCGTTGTTTGACCCCCACAAGGCGTAGAACTTCCGGAACAGATAGGACTGCTCATTATTAAACTTCGCTGAACCGAGCCAGTACACGGAATCCGGGCCT
>CAYNPP010000151.1:0-4114 GCA_964399095.1 uncultured bacterium
CGCATAGATGGGACCATGATTGTATAATAAATTGATTATCTTTGTATAACAAGGAATCAAATACAACATTTATCTCTGATAATAATTTTTCTCTGCTTATTGAGTTATTATTTTCAATTTTTATTGAGGTCATATAGCTCTTTAATTCTTGAGAGATATTTTTATATTCGATGTTAGCATTAATACCAATCCCCACACATAATACCTTTTTATTATTTTTTGTGGTTGATTCAATAAGAACTCCACTAACTTTTTTATTGTTTATCATTATATCGTTTGGCCATTTTGTTTTAACATCTAAATTTGTCATTTTATTGATTGCAACAGCTACAGCAATCCCCGCTTTGAGAGAAATTAGTGAAGAATTTTTTGTATCATCCACCATGGCTATTGAAAATATAAGAGAGCTAAATCTTTCACTAAACCATTTATTCTCTCTTCTTCCTCTTCCTTCTATTTGATTATCTGTAACTAAAATAAGGTAGTCCTCACCTTGATAGTAGTCCCATATAGCATCATTTGTGGATTCAGTTTCTGGGATGTAGTATATATTTTTTCCTATAGTTTGACCATTTATATACTTCAGATATTTTTGGAGGTCAAAATTCATACACTATTATTTATACTCTCCAAATTTTTCTCTTAAAACAGCAGATATTTCACCCAAAGTGGCTCTTGATGTTGCGCAGTCTATAATGGAAGTCATCATATTATCTCCTTTGTCAATAGCAACTCCTAATTCATCTAATTTCTGTTTCACTTCCTTGTCATTTCTATTCTTTTTTAATTCTTTTAATCTCTTTTTTTGGGTCTCAACCGCATTCTGATCAATTTTTTGGATATCAATTTCAATATTGTCATTTGATTTGAATTCATTGACACCAACAACTATTCGATTTTTACTATCTATTTCCAACTGATAGTTATATGCACTTTTTGCAATCATATTTTGTTGGAAGTTATTTTCTATTGCACTTACAGCTCCCCCAACACCATCTACTTCATTTATGAGATCAGAAACTTTTGATATCATATCATCAGTTAGTGATTCAATGTAATATGAGCCTGCCATAGGATCTGCAACATTAGGTATCCCAGATTCAAAAGCAATAATTTGCTGAGTTCTAAGTGCAGTTTCTGCTGCTTCAGGAGTGGGAAGAGAGAGTGCCTCATCTTTTGAATTTGTATGAAGTGATTGAGTTCCACCAATTATAGCGGCAGTTGCCTGTAGGGTTGTTCTGATAATATTATTATCTATATCCTGAGCTGTTAGTGTAGATCCTGCAGTTTGAGTATGAAATCTACTCATCATTGCTTTTTGCTCTGTCACATTAAATCTATTTTTCATTATATCAGCCCATATACATCTTGCTGCTCTAAACTTTGCTATTTCTTCAAAAAAATTATTATGACAATTAAAGAAAAAACTTATCTGTTTACTAAAATTATTTGGATTTAAACCTACATCTATCGCATTCTGCACGTATTGAATAGCGTTTGAGAAAGTAAATGCAAGCTCTTCTACAGCGTTTGCTCCAGCTTCTCTAATATGATAACCAGATATAGAAATAGTATTCCATTTAGGAAGATTTAACTCACAATACTGAAAAATATCAGTTACTATTTTCATACTTTCTTTAGGAGGAAAAATATATGTACCCCTTGCTATATATTCTTTCAAAATATCATTTTGAACGGTCCCCCTAAGACTTTTAGGATCTACGTTTCTTTCTTTTGCTAATGCCACAAGAAACGCCAGTAAAATAATGGCTGTAGAATTAATTGTCATTGAAATTGAAATTTTATTGATTGGTATATCATTAAATAAAATATCCATATCATCTATTGTTGATATTGGAACTCCAACCTTTCCAACTTCACCTGAACATAATGGATGATCTGAATCATACCCAGTTTGAGTAGGAAGATCAAAGGCAATAGATAGACCCTTCACTCCCTTTGATAATAAATATTTATATCTTTTATTGCTTTCTTCGCATGAAGTAAAACCAGCGTATTGCCTCATTGTCCACAACTTTCCTCTATACATATCCTCATAAATACCACCTCTATAGGGATATTTCCCTGGCGATTTTTCAGAATCACCATAATATTTCTTAAGAGAAATTCCGGATGTTGTTTTTATGTTTTTATTCATATTAGGCTAATATTATATACTAATTTCACTTAGTTCAAGTTTTTTAGTTTCTGAGGTTAACATTCTATGGAAAGATTCTAATCCTTTTTTTTGCTGTTGCCATAATAATCTTTTTTTAACAGACTCAATGTCACCCCAGTAATGATCAATGTGCTCGCTAGATAACTCTACATCTTTTTTATTTACCTCTACTCCAAAAACAGGTATAAGAAAAACTTTATTGTACTTTGGGTCATAGTAGCTATTTACCAGATCTACTGTCCACATTTTATTGATGTATAGACCTGTTTCTTCTTTTAATTCTCTGCTAGCTGCATGATAAGCCGCCTCATTATTTTTTATTCCCCCTGTAACACACTGCCATACCAATGGATATCGTTCACCTGGAGATCTTTTTAAGGTAAGGAAAAGAGGTATATCTCCCTCCCAATATACAATATGACAATCAATTACTTTCATCACTATATTATCCATACTATTTTCCTTTATATCTATTTATAAATTTTTTAGACCAGCTTAAAAAATTATCATTTATTATTTCTTCTCTCATTTTCTCCATAAGATTTTTATAAAATGAAAGATTGTGCTCTGTTGCAATCCGAAGACCTAAAATCTCATTAATTTTGAATAGATGATGTAAATATGATTTAGAAAATTTGTTAGAAAATCTAGAAGAAGAATTTTCATCAATCATGCTATCATCATTTGAATACTTGCTATTTTTAATGTTTATTGGCCCCTCACTAGTGAAAAGTTGTCCATTTCTAGCATTTCTTGTTGGCATCACACAATCAAACATATCAATGCCACGCTCAACATTTCTTATGAGGTCAATAGGGGTTCCTACACCCATTAAATATCTTGGTTTATCAGTAGGCAGCAATGTGTCCATTAAAGAGACTGTATCAAGCATCTCTTCTTTAGGTTCTCCAACGGCCAACCCCCCCACTGCATACATAAATGCATCAAGTTCTAATATCTCAGATGCTGATTTATTTCTCAAACCCTTATTTGTACCCCCTTGTATAATTGGTACTAATATTTGCTCTTTATCATAGTAGGAATCCGTATTTTTGTAGTATTTCATGGCATTTCTAGCCCATAAAGTTGTTAATTCTACAGCGGAGTTCCATTTTTTTAATGAGTCATCTCCTGATGGGCACACATCAAGCATCATCATTATATCTGATCCAATGATTCGTTGAATATCAACTACATTCTCAGGAGTTAGTTTATGTTTTTTACCATCAATATGCGATTGAAAAACAGCACCATCATTTTCTATTTTTCTTAGTCCCTTTAAACTATATATTTGAAAACCACCAGAGTCAGTTAGTATAAGTTTATTCCAATTCATGAAATTATGCAGACCATTAATTTTTTTTAATATTTCTACTCCAGGCCTTAAATATAAGTGATAGGTATTTGCTAAAATTAAATCATATTCTAATGATAGTATTTCTTTTGGGGATAATGTTTTTATAGCTCCATATGTCCCCACAGGCATGAATGCTGGGGTATTGACTTTAATATTGTTTACTGTTAGAATTCCTGCTCTTGCAGATGAAGTAGAGCAACTGGCATTAATAGAAAAATCTGCCATCAGATAATATTCTAATTATATTATATCTGCAGTTTTCTTAGAGGATGAATTTTTATCTGCAGTTATTTTAGCTGATGTTTTTTTAGCTGTTGTTTTCTTAGCTGCTGTTTTTTTAGCTGTTGTTTTCTTAGTAGATTTTTCTACTTCTATTAAATTATTTTCTGAAGTAATATCATCAACTTTTTTAGTAATAGTTTTCTTTACTTTTGCTAATGACTCTAATCTTAATTTTTGGACTCTTTGCTTATTTCTTCTATGCTTTTTGTTAACGTTCTTTTTCTTTTTATTCATTCATTTTTTCCTTGTTTGAGAGGCTAATTTATTTATCTTATTGGTAATTAACAATTAATTAA
>CAYNPP010000152.1:0-4076 GCA_964399095.1 uncultured bacterium
TTCCTTTAAATTCCTCAAAAATTACTTCATCCATTCTACTTCCTGTATCAATTAATGCTGTTGAAATAATAGTAAGGCTTCCACCCTCTTCAACATTTCGCGCAGCACCTAGAAATCTCTTGGGTTTATGTAATGCGTTAGAATCTACTCCTCCAGATAATATTTTACCACTATGAGGTATTACAGTATTATAGGCACGAGCTAATCTAGTAATTGAATCAAGCAGTATAACAACATCCTCACCTACCTCAACAGCTCTTTTTGCTTTTTGTAAAACCATCTCTGCAACTTGTACGTGTCTCTCTGCTGACTCATCGAAAGTTGATGCAATCACTTCTGCTGATACATTCCTTGCCATATCCGTCACTTCTTCTGGTCTCTCATCAATAAGTAATATCATTAAGTTGATTTCAGGGTTATTGGTTGATATAGAATTCGCTACTTTCTGCAATAAAATTGTTTTTCCTGTTTTTGGTTGTGCAACAATAAGGCCTCGTTGCCCTTTACCAATAGGAGATAATATATCTATTACACGTGTTGAAATCCCTTTTGTGTCAACTTCTAACTTTAATTGTTCTTCTGGATAAAGGGGTGTTAGGTTGTCAAAGTGTATAACATTACGATGATTATCTGGTTCATTTCCATTAATAGTGTCAACCCTTAATAATGCAAAAAATCTTTCTTTCTCTTTAGGAGGCCTAATCTGTCCTGCAATAATATTTCCAGTCCGTAATCTAAAACGTTTGATTTGCGAATGAGAAACATAAATATCATCAGGTCCCGGTAGATAGCTACATTCTGAAGATCTTAAAAAACCATATCCATCAGGAAGAATTTCAAGACAACCTGTTGCATAAATTTTTTCTTCTTTTTGTGCGCCTGCTTCTAAAATTAATTTTATAAGGTCTTGTTTTTTGAGACCAATATAATCTTGGAGCTTCATTTTTTTTGCTAACTCTGAAAGCTCCTTAACTGTAAGGGACTTCAACTTAGTTGTTTCCATTTATTTTTTCCTTATATTTTTTTTGTGGATTTTGCGCTTAATTACGCTAATGGAATTAAATAAAATTGGCTTGTCTATCGCCTATAAGGGTATTTTAGGACTTAATTATATTATTCACCAAGAAAAATTTAAAATTACTTTCAATGTGTTTTCCCCAATAATGTGATCCAGCAATCACTAGCAAATTATTATTATTAGAAAGTTGCATCATAGTTTCAATGGCAGTATCCGCACTTTCATGGCATCGCAAATCAGCAAATGGAGATAATTTACTATAAAGCTCGGTTGTTGTATACATCCTATCATTTAGTTGTGTGCAGATAATTGTATCAAAATTTAATTTTATTGCATCAAGTGCTTTGGCAAGCTGTTTTGTCTTTTGTATTGATAGCAACAATATTTTATGATTATGACCCTTCATGGATTTTATATAATCGCATAGAGAAAGCAAACTATCATCATTATGCGCAACATCAAAAATAACTGTTGGTTGACTATGAAGTATCTGTGTTCTCCCTGGCCAAAAAATTTTTTTAATCCCTTCATTAATTGTTTTTGTAGATATGTCATATAATTGTTTTGCTCCAGCTACTGCAAGATTAATATTGTCTGTCTGGTGTACTCCTCTAATAGATAAGTTATTATAATGTTTTTGACTTGAATTTATATACTCTATAGTTGTGTGATTTTTCTTCGCATAATCATTCAGTATAGTTTTTATACTATGCTCTTGCTGTACAGAAATACATGGGGTTTTAAATTGCATGGCACTTGCTTTTTGTGTAGTGATTTCTTCAATACTACAACCAAGAATATTCATGTGATCCATTGAAATACTAGTGAATAATTGTAATGCGGGTTTGCAGGCGGTTACGCTATCATACTTCCCTCCCAAGCCCGTTTCAAGAATTGCAATATCCACTGCTTTTGTATGGAAGTACATGATTGCCATAGCCGTTAGAACCTCAAAAAATGTACAGCCAATGCTATTAATATTAGATTTATTCTTATTAATAAATTTATCAATATAATTAGTATCAATGCACTGCCTATTTACTTGTATTCTCTCCGTTAAATCAATTAAATGTGGAGAGGTAAATAAACCAACTTTTAATCCTTCCTCCTCTAGAATACTTGATAATGATGCTGCTGTGGATCCTTTTCCATTCGTCCCAATAATTTGAACGCTTAAAATATTTGCTTCAGGGTTTTGTATATGATTGAGAAGTTTTTTTGTTCTATCAAGACCTAGTTTAATGCCCTTAGTTTCAAGCGATAATAAATACTCTTTTCCATCTCTATTAGAGTTCAATTTGAACCACCTCTCCAACATTAAAATGTAAAAAATTTGATGCCAATTCATGAAATCTATATGGGGTATCAGATACAAAGTACAATATTGATGGAGAGATATTTTTGTCATCTATTTCAACATGCTTTTTAATATATTTAGAAATAACAACTCCAGTATCTATAATTAATATTTTATTTTTATTGTTATAATCTATATAACTATGAATTTGCTTAATTAACAGTGGATAATGTGTACAACCTAATATCATCGTATCGATATTAAGTTTTGTTATCTTGTGTAAATATTTTTTGACTACAAGTTGTGCAATTTCACTATTTTCTAACCCTTCTTCAACAATGGGAACAAATAATGGACATGCAATCTCATGTACATCTATAGTAGAGTTTTTTGTATCAATTTTTTTCTTATATGTGTGTGAATCGATGGTGGTAGAAGTACCTAAAACAACAATTGAATCTGTTTGTGTCTGCTGTAGTGCTTCATCTATTGAAGGTTCAATAACACCAATAATTGGTATATCAAATGTATTATTCAAATCATCCAAAGCAACTGAGCTTGCTGAGTGACACGCAACAATCACCATATCTGCCCCTTTGCTAAGTAAAAAATTAACTATTTTATTACAAAATTTTCTAATGGAATGCTGACTTTTGTTTCCATATGGCAAATGAGCTGTATCTCCAAAATATATAAATCTTACATTGGGTATATTTTTTTTTAGTTGATTTAGTATTGTAAGACCACCAAGCCCGCTATCAAAGATGCCAATAGTTTTTATTTTACTATTGGAGTATTTGTTTTTCATATTGTGATTTATAATTAATAACTGCTTGAGCTATAGCATCAGCAATTTTTTGCTGATACTTCTCATTTGTTAAATTATTGGATTCTTCTTTATTTGTAATAAAACCAACTTCTACAAGGACATTGGGCATCGTTACCTTCCATAAAACATGGAACATTTGTTGCTTTATGCCTCTATTTAGTTTTCTGCTTAGTGTGCGTGATAGCTCGTTTTTTATATGTTGGGCAAGATCATAACTTTGTTCAAAATTATTTTTGTGCATTATTTTTGCTTTTCTTAATTCTTCAGCTGTAATCTTTGTATTAGAGTTCGATTCATACTTTTCTATGACACTATTTTCAAATTTTGCAACCTCATTGGCAGCTTCTAGGGATTTATCAGGATCTAGAAAATATACTTCAAAACCTTTTGTTCTAGGGCTATTGGCTATAGAATTTACATGTATGCTAATAAATAAATCCCCTTTGCTATTATTTGCTAGGTTGGACCTGTCCCTCAACCTAACAAACCTATCATCTTCCCGCGTGTATATAACTTCTAGGTCAAATTTATTTTCTAATGTTTTTCCAATTTTTTTTGTTATATCAAGAGTAATATCTTTTTCTTTAATTTTACATTTATGGGAGCACGCGCCAGGATCTTTACCACCATGTCCAGCATCTAATACAATTTTATCTATGATGTATTGTTTTTTTTGAATTTTAATTTTTTCAGCATTCTCTCTTTGAGATGTATAAAAACGTATTGAAATTTTTTTATTTTCTGCTACTACTTCTTCTTGATCTGATATAATAGTTAATAAAAAAGATACTTGGACAGAGTTTTCCATTTGCTCAATTTTAATTTCATCAATAGGATGGGGAGTAGGTATTTTTTTTATGGATTCAATATCAATAATTCCATTCGGAATATTTATCGATATCCAATTATTATTTGATTTCCAAATTGGAATT
>CAYNPP010000153.1:0-1999 GCA_964399095.1 uncultured bacterium
CCATCAGCGTTGGGCGGGAAACAATTTGAAAGATCCGGTTTATCCTAGAATCCAGTCTACTTTTTTATCCTTCCCTAAAGTACTAGTTGATTCTAATAGAAAATTTAATTTTAACAATATCCCTGAGAGTTTTCACCCTATAACAATAGGGCAGCGCATAGCTGACCTAGTTTCAAACTCTTTTGCGTTGACTCTAATTATTGGTTCCATTTTTTTTGGATTTTTCAAAGCGGTACTTTGTGTATGGATTATTCCTCGAGTTTGTATATTTTTCATTCATGCATATTTCATCTGCTATTTGCCTCACGCCATGGAACAAGGTGGATACCAAGTCAAACGAATTCGCATCAGAGGCTTGTTTCAACGCTTTATAAGCGTTGAACAAAGCATGCATGGAGTTCATCATGCTTGGCCTTCGATACCTTGGCATCAATATAAAAACTTCATTTCTTTGAACTCGGATACGACTTTAAAGGAAAATATTGAAATGGTTTGATCCTTATAATTCTTAAATTTATTTTTTAAGAATAAACTTACAAATTTTTTGAATAGTAAATTATGGCAAAAGTTGTTTTACTAAGCCCACCCTATGTTCAGGATTATATGCGCAATGCGCGGTGTGATTTCGTATCACTTTCCCATTCTAGCTGGTATCCAATTTGGCTAGCTGAAGCGGGTTGTTATCTTGAATTGAAAGGACATAAAACCTTATTATTGGATGCTCAGGTTCAAAATCTCTCTCACCAAGAAACATTGGAAAAGATAAAAGGCTTTCAGCCAGACCTTGTCGCGGTATATACAGGTAGGTTGAGTGAAGACAACGATATAGAATTTGCAGATAAAATTACTGAACGGGGTTATCAATCAGTTTTTGTAGGGCCTTACACTTCGATTGACCCTGTAGCTGTATTAAAAAAATCTCAAAAAGTAAAACTGGCAATTAAAAAAGAATTCGAACTTCCTCTTGAAGAATTAGCTTCCGGTTCTGATCCTTTAAAAACTTCCAATGTATATTTTAAGGAATTAAAGTCTAAAGAGATCATCTGTGGAGAATGCCGACCTCTTTTACAAACAGAACTATTGGATCAGTTCCCACTTACTACTGAATACTTTCACCGCCAGCTTGATATATTCAAATATAAGACACCGTCGGAACTTTATCCTTTCATTGATGTCATGTCGGGAAGAGGATGCGCATGGGGTAAATGCAATTTTTGTCTTTGGGTCCAGACATTTGTGGTTGAGGATAAACCCAAAGGTATTTATAACTTGCGTTCTATTGGTCGTTTCATGGAAGAATTTGACTATGCTATCCGATTTATGCCTGAAGTAAAATCGATAATGATTCAGGATGATTTATTAACCAATCCTCGTGCCTTGGAAATTTCTAACGCAATTTTAGAACGGGATTATAAAATTCATTGGTCTTGCTATGCGAAACCAAATACGAATTTGAGTTTGGAAACGCTAAAGCTAATGAAAAAATCCGGCTGTTTGAATTTACATGTAGGATTTGAGTCAGGAGACCCAGAAGTATTAGCCAAAATCGACTAGGGTAATACTGTAGAACAATCTATAGAGTTTGCAAGGAATGCTCATGAAGCGGGTCTTCAAATTCACGGAGATTTTGCTTTAGGTCACTTGGGAGAATCTAGAGAAAGTATGCAGAAGACAATAAAACTGGCTAAGGAGATGAACCCCCATACGGCTCAATTTCAAGTCATGATACCCTTTAAGAAAACCACTTTTCACGATCAATTAGATGAAGGAGGATTTTGGTCTAAGAGTGGTGAACCAAGTTACGAAAAAGTCGGCGGAGTTTCAGCCGATGAAATACGCCAAACAGCAAAATCCGCTTATCGACAGTTTTATATTTCCTTAAATTATCTAAAAAAAATTATTTCCAATCCTAAAGACTATTTTTTTAATCGCTTTGACGAATATATGCAAGCCATTCCGGCTATTACATGGCGCCGATGGATAAAATAACCCCTTCATT
>CAYNPP010000153.1:2099-3314 GCA_964399095.1 uncultured bacterium
CGCATGACACTATTAGATATTTCTCAGAAGATGCTCAAGCGAATTAATCTTTCCAGGACATTAAAGGTATGCTCGGACACTTGTTTTATTCCGACAAAAGAATCAACATTCGATGTTATAGGGGGTTTTGCCACACTTCATCACCTTAAATCTCCTAAAAAATTTTTTCAAGAGAGCTACAGAGTTTTACGTCCCGGAGGAATAATCTATACCGACCATGATATTGAAAGCCAGTTTGTGAAAAACTTTCGACCAATGCTCTGGCTATATAGAAAATTTTTTGACCACGGTAAAGATTACTTGAAGCAATGCCCTGAATCCAGCGAGCTGGATTATTTATTGTCCGAGTACCACGGTGAAGAAGGTTTGTCTGGGCCAAAGTTAGCCGAACAATTATCTGAGGTAGGATTTCAGGTTAGAGAGGTTGTTTATCATTGGGAGGGTATGGGGCCCGCGGCTAATTTTTTAAAAAAACTTGGTTTTTCTGGAATACTTAAAAGAAGAGGACTGGCCCCTGTAATTCGTCTGATAGCGATAAAGCTCACAGAATGAAAACATTTTTTAAAGAACAGTCAATATGAGAGTCGCTTTGATTTGGCCAAATGGTTTTAAGGTTCAAAATACTATTCCTTTGGCATTTGGGTATTTAAAAAGCAACATTAAAAATAAGGACAGGCATCAAATTAAGATAATCGACTGTTCTTTAGAAAACTTAAATTCTCGTTCAGCTCAACTCAGAGAGAAAATACTTGAGTTTAAACCTGATGTCTTGGGGATATCTTTTTGGTCTCCAAACTATTATGAGGCTCTTAGTATTTTGCAGTTGGCTAAGTCTATTGACCCATGCATGACTACTGTTGTTGGTGGGCCCCATGCAACCAGTTACTCTGATAAAATCATGGAAAATGGGGAAATTGATTTTTTGTTCAGAGGAGAGGCTGATATATCATTTTCCGTTTTTTTGGACGAATTGGAGGAGAAAATCCCTGACTTGTCCAAAGTTAAGGGCCTTACATATCGAGATCGCGATGGTGAATTAGTTGATAATGAACAAGATTCTCAAGAGAACCTTGATCTAATTCAGCTTCCAGATTACGAGGCAATAAATTTGGATGGGTATTTGAGTGTTGGTTATCAATTTGCGGGTGCTCGTACACGGAATGCTCCAATTTGGATTACGAGAGGTTGCCCATATAGGTGTGGGGATTGCTCAGC
>CAYNPP010000153.1:3324-4069 GCA_964399095.1 uncultured bacterium
ATATGGTTCGATGGGTCAAGTATCTCTATGATAAAAAAAATATCAGACAATTGAATATCATTGACGACAAT
Source organism: uncultured bacterium (assembly GCA_964399095.1). Classification (GTDB taxonomy): domain Bacteria; phylum Fidelibacterota; class Marinisomatia; order SCGC-AAA003-L08; family D37C17; genus TMED161. Next base: position 3,396 of record CAYNPP010000153.1, read on the forward strand.
TTCACCTACCACATTAAGTATGCTAAGGAATTTTGTCGGCGAATGATTGAGTTGGATTTACCCAATCTGCGTTTTTGCACTCCTAATGGAATAAGGCAGGAAAAAACAGACTTTGAGCTACTCACCTTAATGAAGAAGGCTGGATGGGATTATGTGTTCATTGCCCCTGAAAGTGGATCGATGAAGACCCTCCAACGAATGCAGAAAGATTTGGACCCTAAAACAATACCGCAAAAGGTGCGCCCGAAACTCGCCCAAGATCGATTTTGGCGTATTTACTTATTTGAGTATATCTCGTTTTCAGCCCTTTCCAGGAACCCCTATTTATGATGAATTGGTTGCATCCAATGTGATTGAGGATGGCCTTTTGCCATTAAGATATAATAGTCCTCATAGTGTTTATACTCCAGAGGGTCTTAAGAATTTTAATTTTTCAAGGTTCTTTTTTAAGAACCAGCTTAAATTAATGTTGAAATCGCCATCAAATATTTTTTATTTAATATGGTCACACGATAAGAGGGTGTTGTTCGATAGGTTCTTTTTTGCCTTTAAAAATGCTTTAAGTAGCAGGGTATAATTTCAACCAGCAATTTACATGAGGCGACGATTTGATTTATTATAGTTTTTCTAATAGAGGAAATTTGGATGGAATAGCTCAAGAAATCACATGGGGT
>CAYNPP010000154.1:0-3723 GCA_964399095.1 uncultured bacterium
CGAATAGAATCTTTGACGAGATTAGAGGTGACATTTTGAAACGAATAGGTCACAACAATCCTTTAAGCCATCAGAAAAATTAATTATATTTTTATGACTGGGTAGAAATACCCTTTATTGAGAGTGGTATCCAATCCATGTCCAACATTAAAATAGTCAGACAATCAGATAGAGCCTTTGGTTTCACCATAACTGGCCTAATCCTGTTCGTAAGCTTCATATTCTGGTTTGCTATTGATTCTTTCTCGATGATTCCCGTAGTTATTGCTGTCATTTTTTTTTGCTTCGCACTATTTTCACCGAATCTTCTTTTCCCATTAAACAGATTATGGAATGCACTTCTTTCGCCAGTCGGTCAATTTAATAACTCCCTGATACTAGGACTGTTTTTCTTTCTTATCCTCACCCCAATTGGATTGATGTTTAGGCTATTTGGGCGGCACTCGTTGGCTCATGGTTTTAAACCAGAATTACAGACTTACTACAGTCCGGTCTCTCGGCAGACGGATACAGAAACTCTCGTTGATCTCTTTTAATTGAATAGGCAAAACTTTGCGAACCCTAATAGAACAATTCATTAAGTTTACCGTTTACCATAAAAAGACCTGGATGCTCCCTATTGTTGGAATACTCTTTATTTTAGGTTTTGCACTGATTGCAGCCCATGGTTCTGCGATCTTGCCCTTTTTCTATGCCTTATTCTAAGTTTTGTGAATTGGATACATGTTAGTATTGGGGATTTCCGCCTATTATCATGATAGTGCCGCTGCTCTTGTGCGCGATGGCAAGATTGTTGCAGCGGCACAGGAGGAGCGATTTTCCAGAAAGAAGGCGGATTCCTCATTCCCTGAACATGCGATTAAATATTGCCTTAATCAGGCCGGGACCAACTTTAATGAGTTAGATTTTGTTGGTTTCTATGACAAACCAATTCTTACCTTTGATCGGTTGTTTGAAACCTACTTATCCTACGCCCCTAAGGGTTTTGGCTCCTTTGTTCAATCCATACCCATATGGATCAAAGAAAAGCTGCTAATTAAAGATGAGATTGTAAAACAACTTAGCCAAATGGACTTGGGTGTCCTTGCAGCTGAGAAGTTGCTTTTCGGATTTCACCATAATTCACATGCCGCTAGTGCTTTTTATCCTTCGCCCTTCGAAGAGGCCGCAATAGTCATAGCCGATGGAGTCGGAGAATGGGCAACGACATCATTAGTAAAGGGCCAGGGCTCGAAGATTGAGATGTTATCAGAGGTCAGATTTCCGCACTCTTTAGGATTGCTATATTCCGCTTTCACTCAATACTTGGGCTTCACAGTTAATGATGGCGAATACAAGGTTATGGGATTAGCTCCTTATGGCGAGCCTGGCTACGTGAGCCGTATCCGCGACCACCTGATCGATGTGAAGCCCGATGGATCATTCCGTTTAGATATGAACTACTTCAACTACTGCACCGGCCTGACAATGATCAATAATCAGTTTTGTGATTTGTTTGATGGAATTCCGGCACGAAATCCCGCAACTCCCCTTGCCCAGCGCGATATGGATATTGCTCGGTCTATTCAAGAAGTGATCGAAGAAGTCATCTTGTTGGTCTGCAAGGAGGCTCACAGATTAACCGGAAGTAAAAACTTGTGCCTAGCTGGCGGTGTTGCCTTAAATTGCGTTGCTAATGCCAAAGTATTAAAAGATGGGCCCTTCGAAAAAATCTGGGTCCAACCTGCTTCGGGAGATGCTGGCGGTGCGCTTGGCATTGCCCTTCAAATTGCCATGTGTCACGGCGACCAGCGGCAAATCGCTTCTGAAGGCCACGACAGCATGGCGGGAACCTATCTTGGGCCCTCGTTTGATGATGAAGAAATACGGAAAACGTTGGATGCTTGCGGCGCATCATACACCAAATTACTCGAAGAGGAACTTATTGAGAAGGTTACCGAAGCGCTTTCTACAGACAAAATCGTCGGATGGATGCAGGGCCGCATGGAGTTTGGCCCACGGGCCCTTGGAAATCGTTCAATTCTCGGAAATCCACTGTCTATTGAGATGCAGAAAATGCTCAATATGAAAATCAAGTACCGTGAAAGTTTCCGCCCTTTCGCCCCAGCGATATTGAGTGATTATTGCCAAGAATATTTTTATTTGGATGTCGACAGTCCTTACATGTTATTGGTTTCTGACGTCAGGGAAGAACATCGGCTTCCATTGTCCTCTGAGGCAGATGATTCCGAAGGTATTGAACAGTTAAACTTTCCGCGAAGCACTATTCCCGCAATTACACACGTTGATTATTCGGCTCGGGTTCAGACAGTTAATAAGAAAACCAATCCCTTATTCCACCGTTTATTGTCTGCTTTCAAAGCAGTGACCGGCTGTCCGATCCTAGTCAATACGAGCTTTAATATTCGCGATGAGCCTATTGTTTGCACTGCCAAAGATGCTTATCAGTGTTTTATGGGAAGTGAAATGGATGTGCTGGCGGTAGGCAATTTCCTTCTATACAAAAACGAGCAATGATGACAACACATTTGTTTCCCGAAAAACTTCTTGGTTGCTTAAAGGCTCCGAGAGGAAACAATGAGACAACACTCATTGAAACAGAGGAAGGTTTAAAATGCTCACAAACTGGTGAGTTTTTTCCTCATGCCAACAATATCCCAAGCCTATTTGCCCCGGCAGAGTGGGAAAATTCAGATGTTACACAGCGGGTAAAGGAATTTTATGAAGAGAACCCCTTTCCTTCCTATGAAGGACTCGAGGATTTTAGTGAACTCGTTAACAAGGGTTATTCAAATCCATTTACCAACTCGCTACTAAAAGCTATTGGATATAATAAATTAATTTTGGAGTGTGGTTGCGGGACTGGTCAGATATCCCATTTTCTGCAATTAAATAACAATCATGTTCTCGGCATCGACATGAGTTTGACTAGTCTTGGGCTTGCTCAAGAACACAAAATCCGAAATGAATTGGCCCGGGTAGCATTCGCCCAGATGAATATTTTTGAGCTTGCGATCAAAGATGAAAGTTTTGACGTAGTAATTTCTCACGGTGTCTTACATCATACCTTTGACGCCGCGCTTGCATTTGATTTTCTTGTCAAGAAAGCCAAATCCAATGGGATCGTTATTGTGGGGCTCTATAACAAGCCGGCGCGTCTTCCAACCTTGGTTCGATCTAAGCTCATTGGTCTTTTCGGCTCTAAAATAGATTATGTTGTCCGAAACCGTATTCAGGATGAAAAAAAAGCCCAAATCTGGGTTAATGACCAATATTACAATCCTCATGAGACATGGCATTCTATCGATGAAGTTTTCGGCTGGTTTGATAACAACAACATCGAAATACTTAATGTCTCGCCGCCTGTATTAGGCTCCTCTACGGAAGACTCTCCAAATTTATTCGAAAAGTCTGATTTGGGCTCACCTTTAAAACGATGGACGACACAGATTTCTTGGTTATCCAGCATTGCCCGCGAAGGTGCCGTGTTCGATGTTATTGGGCGTAAACGAATTTAGCAGGCTGCTTAAAACGTATCACGTCGCTGATTTGTGCGAGGGGACCCTTGCTGAGCGCAATTGTATGTTCCAGAGCCCCTTAGTAAAAACACAGTCCATCCATCTCAATCACCGACATAAACTTCCCAGCATTTAATAAGCATTTTTTTCAATCGGTGTTCGCGGAAGTAGGCGCGTACAGGTGAGGGTGGAGTTCTTCGCGAAT
>CAYNPP010000154.1:3733-4050 GCA_964399095.1 uncultured bacterium
CAGAGTTCCTTAGTAAATAACACAGTCCAACAATTTCCATCACCGGCATAAACTCCCCAGCATTTAATAAGTATTTTTTCAAACAGTGTTCGCAGAAGTGGGCTCGTATAGGTGAGGGTGAATTTCTTCGCGAATATAGGGTGTAGAAAACCGCCATATAAAAGAGTCCGCGTAGAAATGCAGTGTCTGAAATACTATCGGGACTAAAAATAAAGCCATTTCTTTATGCATGTATTCTTCACTGACTTCGGCGTAGGTAAATTTTTGAGCCAGGAACACCATGAGCCCCGCATACGCCAGAAGATAGAACGTAATGG
>CAYNPP010000155.1:0-4040 GCA_964399095.1 uncultured bacterium
GCTGTGATACAGCGGGGGATGAGTATGGTATTGACTGTGCTACACTTGAATCTACTTATGGCTGGGACTGCGCAGGATGCAGCTGTCCTGGTGATGGTGAGGCTTCGTGTGGTGATGGTAATTGCAATGGTGACGAGGATTACTACTCTTGTCCAGAAGATTGCAACGCTCCTGGTGAATGTGATGCTGGTTTAATTCCGGATTGCGTTGATGACAGCGAATGCTGGACAGAGGGATGGGTTGGTGATGGCTTCTGTGATGGTACCGCTGAAGAGTGGGGCGCTAATCTATGCTGCTATGACCTTGATGGTGGAGACTGCACTGAAGCAGAGTGTGCTGAAGGTAGAAGCTTCTCATCAGAAGATCCTAAATCTATAGATAAGGTCAGCGATTCTTCTAACTTGAATGTTAAGAAGGGCGCTCCTTATAGCAGATCAGAGGTTGCCTCTGCTCCATTCCATGGAGAGTTTGACAACAATTCAAATCGAGAAGTTGTTCTGAATCTTACTTTTGAGAGTCTTGAAGGAACAAACGCTGGATTTGTTAACACATGGGCAGCTGACCCGGCATTGGGTGAGTTCACAGTATACGGTTGGGGCGCAGATGACTTTGTATGCGTAACAGCTCAGGCCTGTGATGGTGCTGCATGTGGAGATGCTGTTGGTCCTGTATGCGTGATGGCTGGTGCAATGGACGGCGTGCAAGAGTGCGTTGACGGTGCCGGTGGTGATCCATGCGATGGAACAGTAGCAGGTGACGCTACTCTTGACGGTGAAGTAAATGTTCTTGATATTGTGAACATTGTAAATCACATTCTAGAGAGTGCGCTTATAACTGATGAGTGTTCTTTAGGCGCAGCTGACTTTACTGCTGACGGTGAAGTAAACGTTCTTGATATCGTTCAGATTGTGAATGTTATCCTTGAAGGTCGTATCACTGGCGATGCAAGCTCAGCTATCCTGAAAAATGCAAATGGTCAGATGACATTGGATGCTGATGGGTATATTGGGGGTGTTCAGATGACACTCTCACACAGCTCAGACTTCAGCATTGAGATGACTGATAAGGCTTTGGTTGCTGATTATAATACAATGGGCAACATTACAAAGCTTGTGGTTGTTGCACCTGAGAGCGATGAATTATTTTCATCAACTGGTAACTTTACCATTGATGAGGTAATTGTTGCTAACTCAAGCTCTGAAGTAAGCGTTGGGCTTCCTTCAAGCATTGAGCTTATTGGTGCGTATCCAAATCCATTTAATCCGTCAACAACTCTAAGCCTAAGAGTTGATGGAAATTCGGCTGTAACTATTATGGCCTATGATATTTCTGGACGAATGGTGGATGTTGTATTTGATGGCTCTGTGAACGCAGGGGTGTCAAATATTACCTGGAATGCTTCTAGTCTTCCAAGTGGTGTGTACTTTGTTAAAGTAAATACACCAAGTGGATCATCTTCTATGCAGAAGGTGATGCTAATGAAGTAAGTCAGTCATTTGTATATTTAATACAATGAATAAAAAAGGGGCGATAGTATCGCCCCTTTTTTTTTAAAGGGAAAATATTATAACTTATAGTATGCAGCTACCTATATATATAATAGTGTTAATGCATATAAATATATATGCAATTGAATACCCTGATTTTAATATTATTATAAACGATGATGCATACCCGGAAGATATCTTTATACACAGCTCCGCTCCATCGCTCACCCAATTTATGGCAATATTAGACCCCTCTCTTGAAGTAAAATGGTACATAGTATCTCTTGAAGGTAGAGGATGGGACTTCAAGGTCAACAATAATGACAAGATAACTTACTTCAGAAAACCATCTGATACTGGATGGACACCCTCAGGAGGAGGAGAGTGGTATGTAATGGATCGCAATATGCATAATACAGATACGCTTTCATGTGTAAACGGATTTGATTGTGACTACCATGATATCCAGTACACTCAGGATGGGGGCTATATCCTCCAGGCTTATGGCAAAGAGGAGATAGACATGCATCAAACTGAGGTTATAGATACAGCGAACATTCTAATCCTGCAGGAGTTTGATGAGAATCATAATCTGATTATGGAGTGGAAGAACTCTGATCATATGGATATACAGAACTATGCAGATAATCTTGCATTGGGATCGACATACAGAAACTGGATGCATGGAAACAGTCTCGAGGTTGATTTTGATGGTAATATATTTGTATCTAACAGGGCAATGAGCGAGATTATTAAGTTTGACCGTCAGAGTGGAGAGATTATCTGGCGCCTGGGCGGCCCCATGAACGATTTTACATTTATAGATGATCCTCTCAATGGTCTTAACAAGCAGCACGATGCCAGAAGACTTCACAATGGGAACATAATGATATTTGATAATGGAAACAGCAGGTTTCCTCCTCTCACTAGAGTCGTGGAGTATGATATAGATGAGCAGCAGATGACAGCCACGCTAGTTTGGAGCTATTCTCATCCTGAGGGATATGTATCGCTTAATCAGGGCTGTGCGCAGAGACTTGAAAATCAGAATACACTGATAAGCTGGGGAGGAGTTGCGGGACACGGGCAGCTGATTACGGAGGTAGACTACAGCGGAAATAGGGTTATGGAAATTGAGTTTCCCGATAACCACCACAGCTACAAAGTCAGGAAAAGTGACTGGGAGTTTGATATAAATCTTATTGAGGGAGATATTAATCTCGATGAGAATATCGATGTCATGGATGTTATCGCCATTGTTAATTTAATCCTATCTGAAGAGCAGCCCAGTCCATTCCATTTATATAAATCTGATCTAAATAAAGATGCCAGCGTAGATGTTACCGACATAACTGATCTTGTTTTAAATCTAATTCTGTAAAAAAGTATCCAACAAGCTATTGACTTTAGATGTTTTTTTTACTAGATTAGAGGTAGTTCGTGCGGACAAACTCGAATTTGAGGAGGATATAAAAAAGCGAGACGACGGTTTTGCTGAAAAAAATGTGACGGTTATCACTGTCGCTTATCTCAATTTTTCCGATATTGTCCATAAAGATATAAAAAAGTTAACTAGTTAATTCTTGCACGCCATGTAATATGATGATGTGCAGATGTAAAAAATAAACACAAGGAGGAAGTTAGACATGAAAACATCCAAAAGAATGTTAAGTGTTGTTTGCTGTTGGTGTTTGTGTTTGTCATTATGTAGTTTCTCTCTAGCGGAGAATTCTACTAAGGAGAAGCCGGTTGGAAATCAGCCTGTACATCCTGAGACTCAAATGCAAATGCTTAAGAGCATTGATAACGAAATAACAAAAGATAAAAAAGAAGCAGCTGTTATTAATAAACAGAAAAAAGAAATAATTGTTATTAATAATAATAGTGTGGACTCTTTTGAAGGACACGCGCCTATTATGAAAGTTAATGTCGGCGATGCTTTAAATCAGGCTAATAGTGCTAAAACCAGCACTGAAGCTACTAATATTGAAAACGAGCCAAAAGTAGTTGCGCCCGCTTCCTTTATGAAAATAGATGATTATATTAATCAGGGTCTGGGAAGAACTGAGAATAATGCTATTTTATCTGGAGAGGGATCAAGAGATGGCTCTGTAACTCTAACTGGCGCAGATGCATATGGCGATGGCTGGAACGGCAATGAGCTTTGTGTTAATGGCGCTTGCTACGCTGTTGAAGGTTCAGATGGCACATGGGACCTTGGTGTAATGGCCTCTGGTGACTACTCTGTGACATGCGGCGGTGGCTCATGGCAGAGTGAAGTTAGCTGGTCTTTTACTGCGGCTGATGGAACTACTTTATTGTCTGGCGGTGCTCCTTTTGATGGTACTCTAACAGTGGGTGACAGTGGCTGCGCAGATGCAGATGCTCACGCTCTATCTGTTGGTGGTGGCTCATGGGGAAGTGAAGTAGGCTGGTCTATTGATGGTACTAGCTATGCTGGTAGCGTAGGTGACTTTAGCCTTTGTCTTGCTAATGGTGACTATACTTTTAGTATGACAGATTCCTATGGCGACGGTTGGAACGGCAACACTG
>CAYNPP010000156.1:0-4037 GCA_964399095.1 uncultured bacterium
GCTCGCAGTTACTGAGGTTCTTGTTGCTGATGGCAGCGTTCCTAAAGAATCATTTGAAAAAATTAATGCCAAAGCTTCATTTTCAGTTGATAGGATACAAGAGATTGAAGAGGAAACGAATCATGATGTTATAGCATTTCTTACAAACTTAGCAGAAAATATAGGCCCTGATTCTAGATATATTCACATGGGGATGACATCATCAGACCTACTAGATACATCGATGGCGCTTCAATGCAAACAAGCAGGAACAGTAATACTAGAAAAATTAATTAACTTTAAAGAAAGCTTAAGAGAAAAAGCGAGAGAGCACAAAGAGACTTTTCAAATTGGTCGGTCTCACGGTGTTCATGCAGAACCAATCACATTTGGCTTGAAACTTGCGTTATGGAGTGAGGAAATTGATAGAAATATTGAAAGATGGAAAAATGCTATTGATACAATATCATATGGAAAAATTTCTGGAGCTGTAGGAACTTTTCAGCATCTAGATCCCTCAGTTGAAGATAGGGTCTGCAAAAATTTAGGGTTAATGCCTGCCCCTGTATCTAATCAGGTGGTTCAGAGAGATAGACATGCATTTTATTTAAATATGTTAGCAATGATAGGTGCATCCATAGAGAAGATATCTATAGAAATCAGACATTTACAACGAACTGAAGTTTTAGAAGCAGAAGAATTCTTTTCAAAAGGGCAAAAGGGTTCCTCCGCGATGCCACACAAAAGAAATCCTATATTAACAGAGAGGATGACAGGCTTTGCAAGGCTCCTCAGAGGTAATGCACATACCGCTATGGAAAATATTGCTTTATGGCATGAACGTGATATTTCACATTCTTCAATAGAGAGAATCATCTTTCCCGATTCTACGACGATGGCAGATTACATGCTAACAAAAATGAAAAATCTTATTGATAATCTCCTTGTCTATCCTGATAATATGATGAAGAATATTGATTTAACCAATGGCCTGATATTTAGTCAAGAGGTCCTTCTATTACTTATTAAGAAAGGTATAACAAGAGAGGAGTCCTATGAGCTAGTGCAAAGAAATGCTATGAGAGTATGGAAAGAGAAAATAAATTTTAATGAATTATTAAAAACAGATAGTGACATTATGGAACTGGTAAGTGAAGAAGAAATTGATGATTTATTTGATTTGTCCAAAATAATGAAAAATATTAAAAAAGTATATGAAAGGTTGGATTTATAATGAGTTACATTTCTGAACAGTTAAAAAATAGATAAAATGAATTTAGTCTAGATGACATGGACGATGCTTACTCAGGGAAGGTAAGAGAAAATTTTTATTATAAAGATAAAATATTAATGGTTACAACTGATAGAGTATCTGCATTTGACCATATTCTAGGAACAATTCCTTTTAAAGGTGAGGTTTTAACGCAAATAGCAAAATTTTGGTTTGAAAAAACAAAACATATTGCTCCAAATCATTACATTAGTAACCCAGACCCACAGGTGCTAGTTACAAAAAAAGCTGAAACATTGCCTGTTGAAATAATTATAAGAGGATACATAACTGGTAGCTTGTGGAGAGATTATTCGAAGGGGATTAAAGATCAATATGGTTTTCAAATAGCTGATAATTTAGTTAAAGATCAGAAATTTAATGATCCCATCATAACGCCTACAACCAAAGCAGAGTATGGGGAACATGATGAAGCAATTTCTAAAGAAGAAATAATTAATAGTCTTGTTGATAAGGATATATATGAAAAAGCAGAAGAATATTCTATGAATTTGTTTAAAGAAGGACAAAAATGGGCAGAAAAAAGAGGCCTTATTCTTGTCGATACTAAATATGAATTTGGGATGATAGATAATGAGCTATGTGTAATAGATGAAATTCATACACCAGATTCAAGTAGATATTGGATTGCAGAAGAATATGAGAAAAGATTTAGCGCAGGAGAGAATCAGTTAATGCTTGATAAAGAGAATATACGACAATGGTTAATTGAAAAAGGTTTCAGTGGAGAGGGAACACCTCCTCCATTAAGTGATGAAATTAGAATTCTGTTATCTGAAAAGTATATGGAGCTATATAATACTTTAACTGGAGATGAATTTTCTCCTAACCTTGGAGATGTCAATAGTAGAATAAAAGAAAATTTAATAAATAATAGTTTAATTCATCAGGAGAAATAATGAAAGCAAAGGTATATATTAGCTATAAGGATGGAATCTTAGACCCTCAGGGAAAAACAGTGGGAAGCGCATTGGACTCTATGGGAATTGAAGGTATTTCTAACGTAAGGATAGGGAAGTATATTGAAATTTCATTTAGTGATTTAACAAAAAAAGAAGCAGAAGAAATCACTGAAAAATCTTGTAAGACTTTACTGGCGAACCCCAACACAGAAAAATATAAATTTGAAATAGAGGATTAAAAATGAAATTTGCTGTATTAGTTTTCCCCGGATCAAACTGTGATCATGATGCATACAAAGTTATCGAAAGTATTGATGGGGCTTCTGCGGAATTTATTTGGCATAGAGACAATAATCTAGATAAATATGATTGTATAATAGTTCCGGGAGGTTTTTCATATGGAGATTATCTTCGCGCAGGCGCGATTGCAAAATTTTCACCAATAATGGAAGCATTAGTCTCTGAATCACGTAAAGGAAAAAAAATCATTGGGATATGTAATGGTTTTCAAATATTGTTAGAGGCAGGTTTATTAGAAGGAGCTCTAATTAATAACCGAGGTGTAAAGTTTAAAAGTAAAGCAGTGTCTTTACAAACTGTTAATCATAATACTCCCTTTACCAATAAGATTCCAAAAAATAAAGAATTAGTCATGCCAATAGCTCATCGGCAGGGTAATTATATAGCCTCTGAGGAAATTATAAAGAAACTAGAAGATAATAATCAGATAGCATTTAAATATAGCTCTACAATGGGGGGTAACCCTAATGGATCTATTCAAGATATTGCTGGTATTGTCAATAAAGATAAGAACGTTTTAGGAATGATGCCACACCCTGAGAGAGCATCGGATATTTTGCTTGGTTCAGATGATGGTCTACATATTTTTAAATCTATGATTCATGGTGCATATTGAAATCAAGCAATAAAAGATCCGTTACAATTATTATATTAATTCTATTTTTTGGTTGTATTATAGCAACGGCATTAAGTCAACTGTTCTCTACTATTTTACCACAAGGTGTAGTCAAGGACTTTCTTACGCAGAGCATTTCACTTGGGTGGGGAAGTTCAGATACATGGGTAGATCTTAATGTAATAAAATTTAAAACAGGTTTTTATATTGATATCAGCGCTTTAAGTTTAATTGGAATGTTTATATCTTGGTATTTTTTGAGATATTTTAGATAAAAATAAGGAGAATAAAATGAGTTTTGGACCATGGGAAATAGTGATTATTTTTTTAGTAGTATTACTTTTATTTGGTGGCAAGAAACTCCCAGAGCTTGCAAAAGGATTAGGTAAAGGATTAAGGGAATTTAAGAATGCATCTAGAGATATTAAGAAAGAAGTAGAAGATGCAGGAGAAAGTTTAGATGAAAAAGAAAATAAATAATTTTATTTTATGTCGGATAAATCTCGTTTAATAAAAAAACTTCATGTATATAAGAAAAATAAAAATAAGTACAGAGATATAAATTGTATAATTTCTGACTTATCTGAAATTGCGCTAGATAATATTAATTCCTTTACAGAAGAACAAATAAATGCAAAATTATTTGGAAAATTATTTGCTGTTAAGGATAATATCAATATAAAAGGCTCTCAAACTTCATGTGCATCAAAGATATTAGAAAATCACATTTCTTTATATTCATCAACAGCAATTAACAGGTTAGAAGCAGCCGGTGGAATTTGCGTTGCCAAAACAAATCTAGATGAATTTGCTATGGGGTCTTCTAATGAACATTCTGTTTATGGTCTATGTAAAAATCCTAAGAATACTGACTATGTTCCTGGAGGGTCAAGCGGAGGATCTGCGGCAATAGTTGCCGCTGGGCTTGTTGATATAGCTCTTGGAAGCG
>CAYNPP010000157.1:0-4034 GCA_964399095.1 uncultured bacterium
TATTTTGGTGGTGGAATGACGGGAGTAAGAGGTTATACCTTTTACGATGAGTCATAATCTGGCACTCAACTTTTCACCTCTACCTCTACTCTTGCTCTTCCTATATTCCTTGAGAAAAACTATAGGCTTCTCCATTTGATTATTCAAAATTTATCTATAAACTATATATTCCAAGCTGGAGCAGTTGAAATGGAAAATATTAAGTATTCAAATGGTCTAGAATGTAGAGTAAACGGCTCTTCATTTTATGCTTTTCCATTTGCTTTATCTTATGAGTACCATATACCAATAAATGATACTGGTGAAAAATATGGCAAGCACTATTTCAAGCTATTGTTTGAGTTTATTTAATGATAAAATATATTTTTATATTATTTATGTTGTTGTCGATTGCTAATTCTCAAGAGAATACTAATGATATCACACCAGCATATAATTTTCCATTCCCTCTTAAGTACGGATTGTATTCTGCTATGTTACCTGGTCTTGGGCAATTTCAACTACACAGAAAGATATCAAATAAATCTATTATAAATTCATCACGTCTCTCTACAAAGATTCTAAATCGATCTTTATATTTTTTTGGCATAGAGTCAGCAGCAGTAATATCTTCTATCTTTTTTAATAGTAAGTATGAATCTAAGAAAGATGAATATAAACTCTTTGCCAATACCAACTGGGATTTTGGACGTTGGATATATAACTATGAGAATTTTCAGTCTACAGACCTGAGCTTCTTGTGGTCAAATGTTTATGTACATGATGGGTTTGAAGATGAAACCTGGATTAATATAGGTGAAGGAAGTCACTCTATTAAATTTTCTATGGGAAGTCAAAATAATATAATTTCTACAACCAGCGAAGAATTCTTATTAATAAAGGATGATATAATTGCCTTTTATGACTCAGGTGGTGATGATATATATAGTGAATTTGATATTACAATAAGAGCAGATCAACACTTTTATGAAAATATAGGTAAATACAATGAATTTTTTAGTGGTTGGATAGATGCTGATACAGCGAATACTACTGTTATTGTAACTGAGCAAGGATATTCAACTCCAAGGTCACCAATAAAAACAACGTACATAGAGCATTACAATAGCGCTGAAAATTTCTCTGATATTTCTGAGATTTCAAGTACATGTATCTATCTTAATCATTTCATTAGTATGATAGATGCATTTGTGTTGGCACGAAAATACAATGGGGATGTCATGCTATCATCATCGACAATTTATGATTATAAAAATAAAAATAAATCTCCCATAGGTATTACTATAAATCTTACATTTAGGCTATGAAAATATTACTGTATACATTGACATTTATTCTTTTTTTTTCTTGTGCTTCAAAGGACAAAGTAGATTTATACAATATAAATGATGAATTGAATGACAAACTTGTCAAAGGAAAGAATTTATTTGAAAAAGAAAAGTATACAAGGTCTATAGATAGTTTTAATTATATAATAGTAAATGATAGAGGATCTGAAATAGGCCTTGAAGCAAGGTTTTATCATGCAGAAGCTTCATTTGAGTTAACAGATTTTTCTGAAGCAATTAACAGCTACGAAAAGTATCTTCAGTATTCTATGAACGATGAAAGAACCCAATATGTGAAGTATAAGATTTGCAAATCATTCTTCAATTTATCTACAAAGCATAATAGAGATCAGAGTAACAATGATAATGCAAAGACTAAAATACAATTTTTCATAGATGAATACCCAGGCACTGCATTCTTGGAGTAATCAACTGAAATGCTTTATATATTAAGAAAAAGGAAAGCAGAAAAAGTTTATGAAATAGGAAAATTATATCTAAAGATTAGAGAGTATGACTCAGCAATACTGTATTTTAATGATGTAATGAAAGATTATTATGACACTATATATTCTGATGAATCCATTATATCTTTAATCTTTTTGCATCTCATAAAAGGAGATAATGAAGCTGCAACTATTGTATACAGTACAAACCAAGAAAATTTTTTGTATCAAGAAAAAAAAATAGAGGCAAAAGAGCTGATAGATTCCTATCACCTTCCATTAAGTTGGTTTAAAAATTTTAGTAGACTATATCTCTAACACTATGAATATTTACTATTATGGAGGGACGTTTGATCCACCACACATCGGCCATAAAATGATAGTAGATCATTTTTATGAAATACCAGATATCATGTTTATTGTCCCTACATATAAATCTCCATTGAAAGATTATTCAGCATTTTTTTCATATGAGCAGAGAGTTAAGATGCTTGGATTAATGTTTTCCTCATATAAAAAAATAAAAATATTAAATACAGAAAATAATAGCGCTTCTGTGTATACCTGCGACACAATAAAATATCTAACAAATATGTATAAAAAATCAAAAATTAATTTAATAATTGGTGCAGATCAATTAACAAATTTTTCAAATTGGAAAAACCACCAATATATCATTGATAATTGTAAAATAATAGTTATTTCAAGACCAGGCTGTTCGATTGATGATTCAAAGTATAAATTTAAATTGTGTAATGAAATTAATATGGCTATTTCATCATCAGAAATAAGAAAGAATATTTCTGATTTATCATTGATTAGAACTAAATTGGATGTCAATATTTATGATTATATTATAAAAAATAAATTATACAGATAACATGGGAACTGAACTTTTATCATATAGTGGATTAGTAGCTAACTCCAATTTAATTAGTGTGTTATCATTTTTATTTGGTTCAATATTAATTTTTTATGGAGCAGAAATGCTCATTGACAATTCTAAATTAATAGCGGAGAGTTACAAGGTCGCTCCAGAAAATGAAAAAGTTAAGAGATTTATAATTGGAGTTACAATTATTGCTTTTGGAACAAGCTTACCTGAGTTAGCAGTAAGCTCATCTGCTAGTTTTAAAGGAACTAGTGCAATAGCCTTGGGGAATGTCCTTGGGTCAAATGTCGCAAATATTGGATTTGTCCTTGGTCTAATAGTTCTCTTTAAAAGGATAGATTTTAATTTTTTATCTTTTAAAACTGATCTTAACATCTTACTAGTTATTACGATGCTAACTATATTCCTTGCCTGGTTTAATTTGCTAAACACAGTATACGTTGGTGTTTTTTTCCTAACTTGTTTCTTGTTGTTTTTATCCTTGCAGTTTTATGAGTTATTTAGTATTAAAGAATCAGTTGACCTAGATTCAGAGAATCTAGAATCCAACGGAACATCATTTAGAGTTAAATATATATTTTTTGTATTTGTTGGAATGCTTGTACTTGGAGTTGGTTCTGAGATATTCATTTTAGGGGCATTAGGTATAGCTAAACTTCTAGGCGCACATATTTACTCTGTCTCTTTAACACTAGTTGCATGTGGAACAAGTCTTCCTGAACTAGTTACATCAATGACAGCAATACGAAAAGATGAACCAAATTTTGTTATAGGTAATGTAGTTGGTTCTAATATAATTAATATTTTATTAGTTCTAGGCACATCTATATTTATTTTACCAATAGATTCACAACAGATGCTAATCTCATCAAACAGCGAAATAATGCAAGGTTCACTTAATATTCGAATATCTCTGCTATTTGTATTGCTTATGACAGTAATTTTTTATTTTTTCTGTTTTAATTTTTCTCAAATTGGACGTAAAAAAGGAATATTCCTTTTTACTCTATACTTAATTTTCATTATACTTAATTTTTATTATTAAAAATGAATCAAGATATTCTAGTTAAATTTGAAAATGTTTCCGCTGTATATGAAAATGGCGTTGGAATCTTTGATATATCATTTGAGATATCCAAAGGAGAATTTGTCTTTATAATGGGCCCTACTGGATCTGGAAAATCTACTATTCTAAGAAGTTTGTATATGGATGTTGACATCAAAAATGGAAAACTTTTTTACAACCAAACTGATTTATCAAAAATTAAAAGAAGGAGTATCCCTTATATAAGAAGAGATGTAGGAATGATTTTTCAGGATTATAAACTTCTTGAGGATAGATCTGTATTTGATAATGTATCACTACCG
>CAYNPP010000158.1:0-4025 GCA_964399095.1 uncultured bacterium
ACTCCTCATTATCAAGATCATCTATTAGTATGGTATCAATAATAAAGCCAGCTACATTATAAATCTTAATTTTAGCTTGCTCTGCAGCGCTTATGTAAAATCTAAACGTTGTTCTTCCATCTTTCATTGGATTAGGATAATTATAGAATGTCACTACATGATTTTCAGCAGGTGGATTAGTTGAAGGATGGCTGCCACCATTGACAGTGGGCTCATTGTTATTTAGTCCCCCAGGGCTAGCCCAATATACATTTAAAATATAATCTCCATCACCAACTGCGTATTCACCATAATCCACCATTTCATCAAACAATAGGAGAGCATCACCATCAATGATGCCCGCTTTATTATTCCAGCTATGAATAAAATGTAATTTACTTCCATCTTCTGCATGAGAAGGGATACTATGCAGAAGCTCTCCTTCGGATGAAATAATTTCTATTTTTTCACCGTTTCTTACAATAATCTCAGGCTTAATGTCATTATTGATATTAGCAATAATTAAGTTAGGTTGGTAGTCACCTGATAGTGGAAAGCCATTGCAACTGGTTCCGTTTGTGTTATAGCAATGTAATTCACCATCTTTAATCTCAATAATCTCATCCTGTCCATCGCTATCAATATTTCCAATGCCTAAATTATTTATATCAATATTCAAAAAATCCTCGGGAATATCTGAAGGGAGAGGTGCAATGGAACTGCCCTGAATATTGCTAGAAAAATATCCGGAAGGAGATACTCCTTCAAGGGAGATACATTCATTTTCTCCATAACTGTAGTATTGTTCTGTAGAGCAGGTTTTTAAGGAACCGTCCCAGCACTCTGGTATGTCATCACCTACCCAGCGCCAAAGTACAAAATTACCATCGGAGTAACCTATATCGCTGTCGCTGCAAATCACATGAAAATCATCTGATAGAATGTGGATACTATCTGAATCTAAATCATCAAGAATTATATTGCTACTCTCATCGTAATATCCTGTACCTACAATATTATAATTCATATCCTGAATAATATCAGAATAAGTAAAAACATCATTCTCTACACTGTATTTAAATAAAATTGCATCTAATCCAGATGAAAACCTAAAATCCTCCAAAGCAATGTAGCTCCTGTAGTAATCCTGTGTATAGCTTGATGGAATTGTATATGAGTCTATATCGATATCTGATTGGTCTGGATTTGCATATAAATATGCTTCATTATTAGGAAACCAAAAATCAAATCCCCACCCAATACTTGGGTTGAGAAATGGATAAAGATAGTTAGCAAAACCTATATCCTGCGCCCCATCGGCCTCAATTAATTCTACTGTTCTCTTTTCAAGGTTATCGTTCATTGTCATGAGGTTTTCTTCATTTACTCTCCATAGTAGCACTCCTTCTCCTGGCATCCCATAGTCGTAACTATCTAAACATAAAATCACACCCGTTTCATCGCTTATTGTTATCCTGTAATCTTCATCGCAAATATCACTCTCAGCAATGATGTTTATATCATTTTGTTCATCAAGAAATATAAGTTTGTCTAGTACCGATGTAATACTCTCAGGGAAAATATAATTTTCAAGAGTATCTGCGTAATTTATATCTGAGATACTATAGTCATTGTTCTCAGGTCCATAATTTTCTATAATACTATTATTTATATGCTCTAGAAGAAAATATTCACTTGACGATATATAAATTTTAATAATATTGTTTTCACTGATATCTGTATTGTATCTAGGTAAAATAGAGCTATAGCTACCATCGATGGGCATATCATATGAGCTCCAGCCACGATTCAATCGAGACCATGCCTGTGGAGGAGATGGAATAACGCCCTTTGCATTAAAAGATCCTATATCCATTAATCCAAAAACTCCAATTCTAGTTTCCCCATCTACTCTATCAAACATTTCAGGTAAACCAAATTCATATCCTAGGAGGTAGGAGAACAACCCTGTCATCCCAACTTGTACGTTACATAGCCCCTGATCCTGATATCCATAGATATCCTCAACGGTGCTATAGTAAATTAAATTCAATGTTTCGGGAAGCAGAATCCCTTTTACAATTTGGTTCTGGGCCATCCAAGAGTCCTCGTTAACTGAGTTTAGCATGCTTTCCTCAATATATGCGCTTCTTATATCATAGTTTGCAGGATCAAGATAACCATCAAATCCATAGTCTTCTCCCACTCCAGCATGAAACATTACAATAAGTATATCCTGATGACTCAAATTGTTAATTATTAAATAATCATCAATATCTTCAGAAGCTTTTTCAAGGCCATCAGAAAATAGCCGCGATATACCATTTTCAGGATTATTATAATCAGATAATAGAGAGTAGTAGGTCATTGTAGAGTCAAGCTGGTAAACATTATCAAGCACTTCAAAATCAAATGATTCAATTTTATTTTCCGAGATAGATAAATAATAGTTCTTTACTGCTTTAATCTGATCATTGAAATACTTTCTGTTGTGTGGAGGTGGATCAATATGGAATCCGCTGCATTTTGATTCATCTGTATTATAGTAATTAATGTAATCTGCAGAGGGAGATAATAAGAAGGTGCCATCTCCAGTAGTCTTTGGGTCACTGTCTGGTGCAAACTCAACCATAACTCCTACTATATATACGGAGTTGTTTGATGAATTAATCTGAGTAGATACTAATTTTGGGAGGGCATGTCCAGCAAATAAAACAGATATAACACACAGATATACTAAAATATTAATTATGTTTCTCAATCAACTAAAGACCCATGCTTATTGAGAAAAACATTGTATTGGCTCTAGCGTGATCTGTTGCTCCTGCTGTATATCCAAAGTCAAAGCCATATTGACCAAATCTGATGCCCGCGCCAAATGTTGGGTTCATAATATTTCCTTCTTTATCATAAATATATCCAGCTCTTATTGCAAAATTATCGGTGTACCAATACTCCATGCCAATATTAGCTATTAATTCCTTTAGTTCATCTTTTATAGTATAATTATCACCTGAACCTACTTCTTGCGTCCCATCCTTATTTAGAGCTGAATACGAGGTGTTATATGTACCATTTTCATTTACATCCTCAGTCCATGCTTCTCCATCATCATAATTTCCATCTCCATCCCAATCAACATATCCCTCAGTTATCTCCCTTGAACCATTTCCCCAGTCTATGCCTGTGATAGTAGTTACATCATCTCCAGTTTGAGCAACTTCTACTTTTACAATAGCACTCTGACTATCAAAGGTATTGTAGTATATCCAATATTCTCCATTATTAATTATATACTGGTAATCACTTAAATCATCTGAGTATCCAGAAAATTCAGAAAAGATTCCATCTCCTACATCATAGAATGGTTCAGGAGGATTCCATAGCCCATCTCCATTGTCATCCATAAATTCATCTGCTGCATCAAGGAAATCTACTTCAGTAAAATTATATCCATTGTAATAGTATGTAGATGTTTGATTACATAGCCCACCAGGGCACCCTACGCTACTCCACCATGCTCCAGTTGCACCAGAAAATTGAGATGTTTCATAACCAGGGTTAGTTGCCTCTGGATTTGTAAACTCTTGATTCTCTGAAGTAAATGCCATGTATTGACCATCAATCTGAAAACGTCCACCAATTATATCATCATCATCTAAATCACGATCATAGTCATAATACCAATCATCTAGCCAGCAGGTAACTATTGCTTTATACCATGGATCAGAGTAACCCTCTTCATTTGTATTTATATCTATAATTCCATCCCCATCTATATCCATAGCTGCGTATTTTGCTACCATAAGTCTATTGATATCAACCAATAGATTTATTTTATTATGTCTATTAATAATAAACTCTTTGTATATGCCAAATCTTAGATTTGTAGGAGAGGGATCTGCTTGATCTGCATCAACAAAATCTATTTCAGGTCCAATATTAGATATTGTAAATCCAAGATTAAAGTCTCCCTTTTCTTTTGTCTGATTATTTGTGGTTGAAGAATCATCCTTAACACTACTTTCTGATTGACTATAGATATT
>CAYNPP010000159.1:0-4021 GCA_964399095.1 uncultured bacterium
TACTAGTTCCACTCTCCTCAATAAAATCCTTAATAATGGATGTTATTTCAATGTTACCTATATTAACATATGAATGCTGATTTAATATATTGGTAGACGATTCTATGTCACCACTTTCTTTAAATGATTGATCCATAGATTTTACTCGAATATTTATTTGATCAGCTATATCTGCCAAGGCGCGAACTATTGACTTTTCATAGTTTTTACCTTCACCGTAACCACAAATTGTTTGATCTTCACAATGTAGATCTAGATACCACTTAGCAGAGGAATATATTCCATAATCTCTTGATAGTAAGAGTGAAAATACGAGTAAAAGTAATAACCTCATCATATTAGTTCCTTTCAATAAACATTAAACCTCATCAAAGAAAAATGGCTTCAAGCATTGGATTTTTTCTTCGTATGAGTTGGGATACATAAACCACTCAGCTACAGAAATAGAACTTAGAAGTGAGTTCCCATCTTGCGGGGTAAAGCAAAAGCCACAAACTTCATTGCCATTTCTTAGGTTTAAACTTGGTAGTGATACAACAGTTTGATTCAATATTCTACCAAAATGCCCATGGTCTCTTCCAAAAGAAAATACCTCATTCGAATTTATTTTATATGTAAGTGAAATTCTATCGTTATCTTCAAGCCTCTTTGTTAGCGTTTTAAGAGTTGTTTTTCTCTTTAACTTTAGTGAGAAATAAAGAATATGCATATACTGAGAATTTACTTTCATGGCAGATGAAAATAGGGGTAAGTCTTTATTTAATGTTTTAAATAAAAGCGCTGCATCTCTTGCGTGATGAGTACCGTAAATATCATCCTTGTGTGATCCGACTTCTGGCGCCGGGACAAAGCGTTTCGACTGACTTACATCATTAGACCTTCTAATCAAAACAAATTTCCCATCTTCAAGGTTATCATCACCGTCTTCTAACGCAAAAGATTGTACTATAGTAGAAAGATTATGTGTATTGCATGAAACCACCTGAATAAATTGATCCTCATCTCTAATCAGCGCCTTATCATTTATCCCTCGCGCATAAGGTTTTCCAAATCCAAACTCACTCCCTTGAGAAATAAAGCCCAAAGTATCATTAGAAAATTTTTCATAATATTTCTCTTTATTTTCAAGTCCATAGCTGCTTGGGGTGCAATCTATAACGACAGATGCTCTTTTGATAGATTCTTCTGTTGTAAACTCAGGTGAAAGACCAATTTTATCAAACCCATCAAATTTTTCCTCATGAGTCGACAAACGAGCTCCTCTTTTTATCAAGTCAACTACTTTAGATCTATCAGTGTATAGCGGGGAATATTTATGTAAGGTAATTTCATCAATTCCAAGTTCATTTTTTGAATCTCATAGTAACCCAATTAATGGCTCTCCAATTGTCCCCGTTCCAATTACATGTACAATTTTTCTTGACATTATTTATTTCCCCCTATAATTATTTATTGAACTTCCTCGCACAAGAAGTGAAGTAATTTACTCATATTATTTTCATTCTTAAACTTTAATTGCTGATCAGCCTCAGTTCCAAACTTAATAATATCATTTATAACCTCAGCTGCATCTGTATTGTCTAGTTCTTCAAGCGAGGGATAAATATTATCAAGCATTTTATATATATAATCTTTGAGTGTTAATCTTTGCCCATCATAACAATCTGTAATCATGGAATTAAAATCAAATCTCATAGCTTTCCAAAATGCATCATTTAGAATTTCATAGTTCATATCTTCAATATTCTTATTAATTCTAACTTTTTGATCATAAGAGTGAACTAGAGCTTGAGTGATGGATATAAGCATTTTTGTTCTCTTTAGGGACCTTTGAACGTCACATATTCGATATTCAAGAGTACCAAAATCTAAATGTGGTCGAATTTTCCACCATATCTGTCGGGGTTTAATTATAGAGTCCGTATCCAATAATGTTTCTACCAAGCTGATGTAACTTTCAAAGGAATCAATTTTAACTGGGATATTTGTCCTTGGGAATGAACCAAACTGCATTGATCTAGATGATTTAAAGCCAGTTTCATCCCCTTCAAAGAAGGGTGAATTTGTACTCAATGAAAGTAATGCGGGAATCCATCTTCTTGTAGCATTCGTAATTTTAATTGCTCTTTCAGGGTCGTCTACTGATATATGTATATGCGTAGAAAATGTAATATTTCTTTTTGCATAGTACCTTAATTGATCTGCTACCCAATTGTATGAATCATTTGTTACAAATTCTTGCTCCGATGCAACTGCCGTTGGATGCGTGCCGCTAATACCTAGTTTATAACCAATTTCCTCACCTATATCTCTTAATTCAGATCTTTGAGATTCTAAATATTCAATAGCTTTAGTAGAAGTTTCACATATGGGGGTATTTGTCTCAATCTCAGATAGAAGTAATTCGTATGAGTATCTATCCTTGTTCTTAACTTTATTCATTATATCATCAGCTTTATTTATGAGGGCTCCTGTAAAAGGATTACAAATCATAAATTCTTCCTCAACACCAATACTATAATTTCTTTTTTTTTTAAATATCTCTTTATACTTATCTATGTTCATTATATAGTAATCTTTTCTGTCCACTCACCATATACTTCCTTTAGAGAGTCAACAATTTCTCCAAGAGTTGCATAGGAAAGGGCCGCATCTATTATAGGCTGGATGAGATTATCATTATCCTTAGCGCATTTTGTTATATTCTTAAGCAGTTTTTTGACCTCTTTGTTATTTCTTTTCTTTTTAATTTCTGCTAATCTAGTAATTTGCTCTTCTTGTACTTCCTCTCTTATCTCGAGTATTGGTATATCTATACTCTCATTTTCTTTTATAAATTTATTTACTCCAATTATATACCTATCCATTTTTTCAACACTTGATTGATATTCTGAAGATGCCTGAGATATTTCTCTTTGAAAGTATCCATTCTCTATCGCATCTACAACGCCACCTTGCTTTTCTATTTTATCAAAATATTCGTACACCTGCTCTTCAATGCTATTTGTAAGATCTTCAATATACCATGAACCTCCAAGTGGATCGGCAACATTAGTAACACCAGATTCATATGCAATAATCTGTTGACTTCTTAAAGCAATTTCAGCAGCTTTCTCAGATGGAAGAGCTAGAGTCTCATCCATAGAATTTGTATGAAGAGATTGAGTCCCACCTAAAACAGCCGCTAGGGCTTGCAGGGATGTTCTAGTTATATTATTTTCTGGCTGTTGTGCAGTCAAAGAAAATCCAGCTGTCTGAGTGTGGAATCTTAGCATTAATGATTTTGGATTAGATGGGTTGTATCTTTTTTTCATTTCCTTTGACCAAATTCTTCTCGCTGCTCGGAATTTTGCTATTTCTTCAAAAAAGTCTAGATGAGAATTAAAGAAGAAGGATAATCTTGGAGCAAAATCATCAACATCAAGACCAGCGTTAACACAATTTTCAACATAACAAAAACCATTGGCTAGTGTAAATGCTAGCTCTTGTACGGCGGTAGATCCTGCCTCCCGAATGTGATACCCACTGATTGATACTGTATTATATTTTGGTACATTGATAGAACAGAATTCAATCATATCTGTTATAATCTTTATTGATTCCTTTGGTGGGTATATCCATTCCTTCTGAGCTATATACTCCTTTAATATATCATTTTGGAGTGTGCCATTTATTTCCTTTAGATCAATACCTCTCTGAATTGCAAGGGCAACATAAAATGCAAAAATAATGACAGCAGGTCCATTAATTGTCATTGAAACACTAACTTTGTCAAGTTCGATATCTTTAAATAATATATCCATATCAGCGATGGATGATATATTTACTCCACAGTGACCTACCTCTCCATTAGATATAGGGTGGTCAGCATCATAGCCCATCAATGTTGGCATATCAAAGGCCGTAGATAGACCCGTTTGTCCATTCTTAAGTAAAAATTTAAACCGCTGGTTTGTTTCAGCAGGGCTTCCAAATCCAGAAAATTGCCTCATTGTCCATAATCTACCTCTGTACATACTCG
>CAYNPP010000160.1:0-4018 GCA_964399095.1 uncultured bacterium
CGAGATCGGCTCTCACTACATCCTTGGCATACGCCTCAACCGCGGCGTCTTCAATCCCCACTTCTCCAGCAAGCCATTCGCCAAGCAACTTATTGCGACGTGCCGTAATCTTGAACTCAAGCTCCTGGTCCTGCTTATACTTTGCTTCAAAACTCTTTTCTCGCTCATGAAAGGCATCGGCCATATGAAATTTCTCCGTTTGGAATATTGGCTCATGCTTGCTTTGTAATCATCCACGCACCGTTGCGCAAGCAGGCTAAAATTGTTTTTCAGTTCTGGTATACTACTACAAAAACCAGTACCAATGAACTATGTGTACCGCCGTCATTTTACGTCGTCCAGGCCACGATTGGCCACTCATCATCGCTGCAAACCGTGATGAAATGAAAACCCGCCAAAGTTTGAGTCCAGCCCGACACTGGTCAGAACGGAGCCATGTGATCGCTGGTATGGATCAAGAAGGCGGCGGCACCTGGTTAGCCTTAGGCGATGATGGCCTCATTTCGACCGTACTAAACCGAGAGTGCTCACTCGGCCCCTCACCTGGAAAACGATCCCGAGGTGAATTACCACTTGAAGCAATGGACCACGCCGAAGCATGCATCGCCGCAAGTGCATTAGAGTCATTGGAGCCAACTAGCTACCGAACCTTCAATCTGATTATTGCCGATTCGAGAGAGGCCTTCTGGCTTCGATCTGACGCTACTCACATAGATAAAGCTGAGATCCCAGAAGGTCTATCCATGATCACGAGCCATGACCTCAATGATACCAATGGCTCTGAACGTATCCGCTTCTATTTGCCGCGTTTTCGCGCAGCATCTCCTCCCGAACCTGAAACAAATAACTGGCGAGCCTGGGAAACATTACTCGCTTCTACCAAATCTGAATTTGATACAGACTATGACGTCGCCTTAAATATCGAGACAGGGCACGGTTTTGGTACCGTTTCGTCTAGCATCCTGGCTTTGCCAGCGCCAACCCGTTACGGCGTTAAACCGATTTGGCGCTTTTGTGCAGGACCGCCCAAAAGCCATCCCTACACACACGTTATTCTTTAGCTTGCCGCCCCTGCAAATGCCCATAAACATAACATCACAGGCTCCTAATTGTTACCAATAGAAATCTGCACCAACGATAATCGATTCCTGGGCGTATAGGTAAATTACTTTTTGGACTAGTGAGCCCAATCTATTAATAACCTGTATTTTTGCGAAACAACCGAAGTTAAAAGAAGATATAGGAAATGTTAGACCGACATTTTCAACCTCCGCTATTTGCGTTCGCCATCAGCCTAGGGCAAAGTGCTCAAGGTGTTTTGGCAATATTAGATGGACCTCGTGGTAACTTTCATCCAAAACCAAGATGAGTTGATAGTGTTTTTAACCGGCCTGATGTTTGCCCTAATAATTATAGTTGTTATCCTCATTACGTTTGCTCGCGACCGACGGCTTACCACGAAAGAACTACGCAATCTCTCTGAACTTTCTCACGGACTAGTCCGAAACCAAAGTGACCTAAGCGAGCGGATAGCCGCTGCACAGGCTGACCTGTCTGGCCGCCTACAGCAATCACAAAGCGGTGTCAGTGAACGCCTCGAAAAATTGAGCCAACGGGTCGGTGATGGGCTTAATCAGCAGACTGAAAAAACTAGCCAAAACCTCAAACATCTAGCAGAGCGTCTTGCTATAATTGACCGTGCTCAACAGACAATAACCGATTTGTCGCAACAAATGGTCGGCCTCCAGGACATCCTATCAAACAAGCAAAGCCGTGGCGCCTTTGGCGAAATTCAATTGCAGGACCTTGTAACGACAACCCTGCCCCCATCGGCCTTCAAATTCCAAGTGACCCTGGGTAATAGTAAGCGGGTCGATTGCCTATTAACTCTCCCAAACCCACCAGGACCTGTTGCAATAGACTCAAAATTCCCACTAGAGAGCTTTCAGGCACTGCAGGCTGCCGAGAATGACGCAGCACGGCATCAAGCGGAGCGCGCCTTTCGAACCGATGTTATCACTCACGTAAAGGATATTGCTAAAAAATATATAATACCTGGCGAAACAGCTGAATCTGCCTTGATGTTCCTGCCATCTGAAGCTGTCTACGCTGAGTTACATGCCAATTTTCGGAACATCGTTGAAGAAAGCTTTCGTCACCGCGTCTGGATTGTTTCACCAACAACGTTGATGGCGACCCTTAACACGGTGCGCGCTGTTTTAAAGGATGCAAAGATGCGTGAGCAGGCTGATGTCATCCAATCAGAAATTATAAAGATGCTTAACGATATCGGGCGGCTAGACAAACGGGTGGCCAACCTGCAGAGCCATTTTGACCTAGCGGTAAAAGATATGCGCGAAATTCGAATTTCCACTGACAAGATTCTTAAAAAGGGCGATATGATCGAAAATCTAAACTTTTCCGAAGAGCCATTGAAGGAAGACCTAAAGCCGGAAACGGCGCCTCCACGCCACTTTCCTGGGGCAGAAAACAAGTAAATTCTAAATTGGTCGGCGCTGTTTCAGGGCCGCCGATAGCGTCCCGTCATCCAGATAGTTCAATTCACCGCCAACTGGCACACCGTGTGCCAATCCAGAAATCGAAGCAATGGCTCCTTCGAGGCGATCTGTTATATAATGCGCGGTAGTCTGCCCTTCGACGGTTAGGCTGGTGGCAAGGATAACCTCTTTGATGCCGGGTTCATTACCGCGTGCAACAAGTTCCGAAATACGGAGATCCTCAGGGGTAACCCCATCAAGCGCCGAGAGGGTGCCGCCTAAGACATGGTAGAGCCCTTTATAAGCGTGGGTGCGTTCTAGTGCCCAGAGATCCGAAACATCTTCAACCACGCAGATAAGGCTTTCATCACGGCCAGGATCGACACAGATGGTGCAAGGATTCAGGCTATCAAGATTACCACAGTTTGAGCAGGTTTGGATTATATTAGCGGCTTCCGAAAGAGCTCTAGCCAATGGGGTAAGCAATGTCTCCCGCCTGCGAATCAAAGCTAAGACTGCGCGCCTCGCTGAACGTGGCCCAAGCCCCGGCAGCTTAGAGAGCAATTTAACGAGTCTTTCTATCTCAGGACTTGTCATGCCAATTCCTTGAACCAATAAACCGGAAGATACGCAAGTTTATATCCGTGTTTTAAAAAGATTAATAAATCTCGACGTTAAACACTCCGCCTCTAAAGAGTATTTTATTGACATTAACTCTCAACATATGATCCCCCCAGCATCTATCATCACTTTTGATTGCTAGAAAAAGCCTGTTCCTTTTAACCCAAAATAAAACACACCAAGAACAACATATGGTAACTCCAATTAGATGTGTGGCCTTGATTTTTGACTAACGCCGTCTTGCCTTTATTAGAACGGCAATTGCATTCCCGGTGGAAGCGGGATGCCCCCCGTTAATTTCTGCATCTCATCCCGCATATGTTCGTCAAGTTTAGAACGCGCATCATTGATTGCCGTGAGAATAAGGTCTTCCAGAACCCCTGAATTCTCAGGACCAACGAGCGATGGATCGATTTTTATATGCTGAGCTCGTCCCTTGCCGTTCAACACTACATGGCACATTCCACCACCAGAAGAGCCCGTTATTTCCGTCTCGGCTAACTGTTCCTGAACCTCCTGCATTTTGCCCTGCAATTGCTGCGCCTGTTTCAGCATTTGACCGAGGTTTGTCATCGGTATCTCCTTTTGCTTCACTTCCAACTTGTATAACATCGCTGCGATGGAATGACCATGCAACATCGAAACCTCTTCGTCTTCGATATCGAGACCATACCGGATACAGATGCTGTTCCCAACTTAACAGGATTTTCCGACCAAGACGTGGGCGCGCGCCGAAAGGAGCTGGAACAATACCACCTGGCAATTACAGATGGTCGGAGTCCATTCCCTCGCTACCCATTCCACAAAGTTGTAGCAATAAGTTTTCTGGAAGCAGAAATCGATTATGCTAATGGCCATGAGTTCTATTACCTGAAAGAGTTGCGCTCGGGTGGCGAACC
>CAYNPP010000161.1:0-4015 GCA_964399095.1 uncultured bacterium
AGGCACTGTTGCGGTCTATCTTGCACTTAAAGCTCTCAATCTAGAAGCTGGGTGCGACGTGATTGTTTCGCCTGTCACCCATCCTGGTTCGGTGATGCCGGTTGCGTTACAGGATGTGAAATTAGTGGTGCCGGATTCAGCGCCTAATGCTTTCAACCTTTCTCCTGAAACGTTTGAACGGTCTATAACACCCCGAACACGGGCTGCAGTGTTAACTCATTTGGGTGGACATGCTGTTGATTTGGATCCGATTCTTGAGATCTGTCGAGATTATAACATCAAGTTAATTGAGGATTGCTCCCAAGCTCACGGGACACTATATCGAGGGAAAAAGGTCGGAGCTTTTGGGGACATTGCTGCCTAATCGACTATGTTTTCAAAGACATAGTCTACTGGTGGATGTGGAGGCATTGTCTATACTCGGAATGAGGAATTGTACTGGAAAATACGCTCATTTGCCGATCGGGGAAAGCCATTCGACAAACCCGATTTTTTCTTTAAGCACACCCAAGATTATCTTTTTCCATCGTTGAATTTCAGTGCAGATGAGTTGTCCTGCGCTATTGGCTCTTCAGTTCTCAAACGATTACCGGGAATCATCTCAAAGCGCCGAGAGATTGCGCGGAAAATTGATGAAGCACTTCGAGAATGTGATGTGGTCCTTCCCATAAATCTGGAACTTCCTGATACTGAATCTTCGCTTTTCTTTCACACGGTTATTGTGGATGTAGATCGTCTTTCTGTTTCAAAGAAAGACTTCGCTGCAGCAATTGCTGCAGAAGGAATTACGTTAAATGGTGATTACCGAGATATTACCTGTGAATGGCAATGGATCCCAGATTATGTTCGAAGTTATTCCGTCACTCCTAATGCGTTAGAATTCAGGGACCGAACCATTAACATTCTTTTCAATGAAAGATTTGGAGATCAAGAGATCATTGATATTATCAATGCCATTAAGAAAGTGGAGTCGGTTTTTGCAAATCGTTGAGAGGGTGTTTGCAATACTATGGTGAAATATGTTTTCCTCCCTTCTTAATGGTAGAAGAGCTGAGCTTTTGACTGATGAGTTTCTTGGAGTAAATGAGTTTCTTGGAGCACTAGTAAGAAAAGCTAGGAGAAACAGGCTGCCTCGTGTTTACATGGAAGTCCTTTGAAGAAATCGAGATGTAATGTTGCGTCCAAAATCTGCTGGCTTTAGTCTTGTTATGTCATTGGAATCAGGCTTTGGCTGGTTTTCTTAAATATACGATGTCATAAATTATAATAACTAAATCAACACCTCGCAATATTTCAACTTGCTGTATAACACCTAAGGGAATCAAAAGGAGTGTAGTGGGTATGGAAGATCTCTCTAATAGTTTAGGTAATGTTTTTGATTATAATGGTCTTGGTCTCAAATTATTTAAAGCGGGGAGACTTGAAGAGGCAAGTAATGCTTTTAAAGAGGAGTTAACCTTAAATCCTAACCATACGAGCGCTCAATTAAATATCGCAATTACCTATTGGGGTTTGAAACAGCGAAATAAAGCTTTGGAGCATATTGCTAATGCGCTCAAAACAGGTTCACATAAACGAAATGTGGTCTGGCATGCATTATTGATGTTGGAGAGATCTGGGCAAAATCTGGCTGCAATTGAAGTAGCTATCGATTACCTACAGTATTATGATGATCTTGGAATTCGAGCAAAACTTCAGCAAATAACCGGGAGAGAATTGGCTAGTATTAATATTGAAATCACAACTTATTGCAACCTGAGATGTAAGGGGTGTGATTTAGCGATTTTAGATTCACAAGGTCTGTGGGACAGTCGTCACATGGATTTTGAAGATTATCAGAAAATTATTGATGAGCTCCCACCAATAAATATGGTTAAAATTTGGGGCATTGGAGAACCTGTTCTTCATGCTAAGTTACCTGATATGATTCAATATGCTAATTCTACTGGAAAATTTGGCAATATTAGGATCTGTACAAATGCGTTGGCACGCAAAATCGACTACTATTTCAAGTTGTTCGATCTAGGTTTGTCAAGTATACAGATTTCTGTTGATTCCTTGGATCCAACTATCGCTGATAATTTGAGGAGTGGAACAAATGTTGAGAAATTAAAAACTCGGCTTCGTGATTTGGCAATCAAATTTAAAGACCGCATTAGAATTAATACTACTGTAGGAAAAACAAATGTTGGTCGTATCCCTTGTTTGTTGGATGATTTGGTACAACTGGGCGTAGTTTATGTGAATCTGGCTCCATACCAAGATCTTGGAAATCCAAGTGAATGCTTAACAGTAGAAGAACGCGTTTGGTTTGTTGATCAATTACCCGAAATGCGGCAACAATTTCCCAATCTTAATATTAGTCAAGCACCTTTTGCTCCTCTTACAGATCTCTGTCGTCAACCTTGGACAAGAGCATATGTTACAGTTGATGGTTATGTGACTCCTTGTTGTGAGATTTCTGATCCAAAACGATATAATTACGGGAATACTATCCAATCTAAGTTTGCTGAAGTGTATAATGGTTTGGAAACAAATTCTTGGCGCCAGAAGTTTTTAGTAGAATCTCCCCCAGCCTGTGAAGGTTGTACCGCTTTTACATTAAGAAAAAAATTAGTGTAGGGATAATAATGGCCGAGAATAATTAGTTTTATAGCTTAGTTGTTTTATTTTTCGGTGTGTGATTTTTCCTTTTTTTCGGCTAGTAAAATTATATTGTAGACAATGTAAGTCGGCTGATATTTTTTTATGTTTGTTTCTGCCCCATAAGACAGTTTTTGCGGAAGCAACCTGCATCTATCCAACGTAATGGAATGTCTTGTTTTGATATGTAATATTGTGATGTGTACTTGAAGTTGGTGGAAGGCTAGGTGTATCTTGAATTCGATTGTTCGGAGTCTTTAGGAATATCATGTAACTTGTTGAACTGTTTGATAATTTAAGTGTAGAGTAGTTTTAGAATTTCTTGTGGGTGTTTTTTAATTCTGGTGTCCAGTCAGTAGCTCTTTTGGGCATTATGTGTCTGTCTTGTGAAACTCTTACGGTTGCTATAGTTTGTGTTTAGGTTGTTAATAATGGTGAATCTTGTAGATACTTTATTCACACTTATACCCGAAATAAAGAAACACCACCGACCAAGTGACAGAATATACCAAAGTATAGATCAGTATTTTAAGTCATGTTTCCAGAGCTTAAATCAGGAAAGTATTGGTTTGGGGGAAGTGGAGATTTTCTGGCCAAGAATTAGTTTAGGCAATATTGATAGTTTTAATTATTTTGACCTAGGGCAAATGATTCTATACAAGTTTTACGAAATTAACAGAAGTAAATACAAGACGTCAGTTGATTTGGGGGCTAATATAGGCATAGATTCTGTGGTGATGGCATCTCTTGGTTATGATGTGGTAGCTGTGGAACCCGATCCTGTTTGTGTTGATATTTTTAAGAAGATCATTAAGAAAAACAGTTTGAAAAATATCCAAGTTATCCAGAAAGCCGTATCCAACTCGAGGGGGCTGGCAGACTTTGTTCGCGTCAAAGGAAACACAGCCGCCAACCATCTAGCAGGTAAAAGAGCATATTATGGGGAAGCTGATTTTTTTTCAGTTGAAACTATTTTGTTTGAAGATTTATCAGTTAAACCAGACCTAATGAAAATTAACATTGAAGGCTCCGAGAGGGATATTGTTCCATTAATTCCTATCCAAATATGGAATTCGTGCGATACTTTTATTGAGTTGCATTCTGTGGAGGATCGGGAGGTCATATTCGATTTCTTCCAAAAAAATGGTTCTAATATTTTTTCTCAGAAAATCAATTGGCAAAAAGCAAATTCTGTTGAGCAACTTCCACTCAATTACAAAGAAGGATATATATTCGTAAGCTCGAAGACTAGAATGCCATGGTCCTAGTGAGCTTCCATATAGTGTATGTTAAATTTTTGTAGCAAAACTCTTGCTTATTGTGGGAGTACTCTATTGTGTGTTGTGTGTGGAAGGGACAGAATACTATACTG
>CAYNPP010000162.1:0-4008 GCA_964399095.1 uncultured bacterium
ACAGCTGAGCATCATAGACCAAAAGCGTGCCGTCTTCGTCGACCTTCAAAGTGTCCGCAAAATCAGCAACCGGCGGATCATTGACCGCGTTAATCTGAACCGTCGCCGACGTCTGAACCGTCGCTGCAGTCGGCGTCTCATCGTCAGAGATGTCGTACGAAAGCTGAATTGAGCCATTGAAGTTAGCGTAAGGCGTAAAGGTCCAATACGTGTCGCCGTTCCCATCCGTCTTGGCCGCACTCAGCGTGCCGTCCGAACCCGTATAGGACAGATTTTGCACAACCAGATTGTTGTTATCTGTATCAACATCATTAGCTCCCGTAAGAAGAGCCGCCTCCATGATGTCAACGGGAGTATCCTCATTCGTCGTAACCGTTCGCTCCGCAGCCGTGCCCGGCGTAGGCGCGTCGTTGACCTCGACAAACGCAATCGTCGCCGCCACCGCCGTGCCAAAGGCAGCTCCGGGTTCGTCGTCCTTCGCTGCAACCGAGAACGTCGGCGCCGGGCCTCCATCATGAATGAATTCGATATCACCATCATTAACCGCATGAAGCGTAAACGTCGTGACCGCGTCTGTCGCTGACACGTCGGTGTTAACGAACTTACCGTTCGTAACATTGCTGACCTCGATCGTTACCGCTGTATCCGCATCATCGCTATCGGTAACCCCGAGATCGCTGGCATCGACGGTAACCGTCGCTCCCTCATCAAGGCTAAGCGAAGGTGACGTAACCGTCGGAACATCGTTGACTAACGTCACCGTGATCGGAGCGCTGCCGGTTGTTAAGGTCGTGCCCGCATCCGACTTCACAGTGATGGAAAGCATGTCGTCCGTATCAACGCCGTCAGCCGTGTAGAACAGGCCGCTGACCTTGGTGTAACCGTCGCCGGCGAAGTCATAACCGGCTGCAAAGGTGCCGGCTTCCGGCGAACCGTCCGCTACCTCGTCTTTGAATATCGCCGACTGGAAGCTGTCCGTGGTGCCGTTAGCAAATGCCACCAGGGTCTGTTGCTGGTCAGAGTTGTCATCCGTATAGCTGTAAGAATAAATATCGACCGCAGTGTCGGTACCGCTGATCTTAATCGTCACATCCGTCGCCAGCGCCGTGCCCGACACACCCGTATCGCTAGTGCTCGACGGCGTGTAGGTATTGAAGTCCTGAGGCGTCCATTCCGAGACCACGTATTCCGTCTTCAGCGCCTGCAGCGTGTCGAGAAGCGTGTCGTGCTCGTAACGCACGCCCGCCTTCTGGTAAACCGCCAGACCCTCAAGCTCGAGCGCCTTGTACTTCCCGGTTACCTGCTCCTGCCCCCAGTACTGACCCGTCGTGTCGTACGTGACCGCAACGACCATCGTGAAGGCAGCATTGGTCTCAGCGCCGGCGGTTGGGGCAGTAATCCCTGTATCGTCTGTGCTGCCGTCAAAGACCAGGGCCTGGCCGCCGGTTCTGAACGACCACGTGGTCTGGCCGTCGTCCGTCGCGCTTTCAACTTCCCGGTACTTCGATACTTCGTAGGTAGTGCTCGCATCGCTAGCGCTCTGATACTCGAGCCGAATAAACTGCTTGGTGCTAATCGTATAGATATCCTCGGTGCGGCTCTGCGTCACCGCTTCGAGACCCGAGATCGGCGTCGGAGTGCCGCCCGTAAAGTCCGCTTCATCCGGCGTGAAGCCGTTAAAGCCATCATCCTCGCGATAGAAGCGCCCGGCACCGGCAAGCTCGCCGTTGATTTGATCCAGCGTGCCCGTCAGCGTCACCGGCGAACCCTGATGAACGCCAACGCTCAAGCTGCCGTCGCTAACGCTCAGCGTCACGCTCAGCTGGTCGTCCGCATCCTCAACATCAGCATCGGATATCGAGATCCCTTCGATCAGCTTGGCTTGATCTTCCGTCGCCGCAATAGCGCTGACCGGGGTCGTGATCGTCGGAACGTCCGGGGTCGGGCTAAGGTTAATCGTGACCGTCGAGGCCGCGGCCGAGTAAGCCGTCCCGTCCGATCCCTTCCACTCAAAGCTCGCAGAACCATTGTAATCGGCCACAGGTACAAACTTCAGGTACTGGATCTGCGCGTATGTGATCTCTTGATCAGGCGTTACCGCAACATCAACATTGTTGACGCTGTCGAAGAGCTTAAGTTCACCCTGCACGGCCGCATCCGGCAATGCCGTGATCTGGATCTTAACTAGACTATCGCTGTCCCCGTCCGAGAACTCGTCGGTGAAATCAGATGCCGTAAACGTAACCGTCGTATCTTCCGTACCACTCTCGCTGAAATCACTTACCGTCGGAACATCGTTGACTAACGTCACCGTGATCTGAGCGCTGCCGGTTGTTAAGGTCGTGCCCGTATCCGACTTCACAGTGATGGAAAGCGTGTCGTCCGTATCATCACCGTCAGCCGTGTAGAACAGGCCGCTGACCTTGGTGTAACTGTTGCCGGCAAAGTCATAATCGGCGGCAATGCTCGTGAGCGCCGCGCCGTCCGCTACCTCGTCTTTGAAAACCGCACCCACATAGGCCGGGGTTCCCGACATATCGTAAGCAACCAGAATGTTCTGGGAGACGCTGTTGTCACCCGTATAGCTGGAAGAATAAATATCGACCACAGTGTCGGTACCGTTGATCTTAACCGTCACGTTCGTCGCTACCGCCGTCTGCCCGGCCAGCCAGGCCGCATCCGCCGGCGCCGTAAAGCCCGCCGGGGTAGATCCCATACTCGGGTATTCCGTCTTCAGCGCCTGCAGCGTGTCGAGAAGCGTGTCGTGCTCGTAACGCACGCCCGCCTTCTGGTAAACCGCCAGACCCTCAAGCTCGAGCGCCTTGTACTTCCCGGTTACCTGCTCCTGCCCCCAGTACTGACCCGTCGTGTCGTACGTGACCGCAACGACCATCGTGAAGGCAGCATTGGTCTCAGCGCCGGCGGTTGGGGCAGTAATCCCTGTATCGTCTGTGCTGCCGTCAAAGACCAGGGCCTGGCCGCCGGTTCTGAACGACCACGTGGTCTGGCCGTCGTCCGTCGCGCTTTCAACTTCCCGGTACTTCGATACTTCGTAGGTAGTGCTCGCATCGCTAGCGCTCTGATACTCGAGCCGAATAAACTGCTTGGTGCTAATCGTATAGATATCCTCGGTGCGGCTCTGCGTCACCGCTTCGAGACCCGAGATCGGCGTCGGAGTGCCGCCCGTAAAGTCCGCTTCATCCGGCGTGAAGCCGTTAAAGCCATCATCCTCGCGATAGAAGCGCCCGGCACCGGCAAGCTCGCCGTTGATTTGATCCAGCGTGCCCGTCAGCGTCACCGGCGAACCCTGATGAACGCCAACGCTCAAGCTGCCGTCGCTAACGCTCAGCGTCACGCTCAGCTGGTCGTCCGCATCCTCAACATCAGCATCGGATATCGAGATCCCTTCGATCAGCTTGGCTTGATCTTCCGTCGCCGCAATAGCGCTGACCGGGGTCGTGATCGTCGGAACGTCCGGGGTCGGGCTAAGGTTAATCGTGACCGTCGAGGCCGCGGCCGAGTAAGCCGTCCCGTCCGATCCCTTCCACTCAAAGCTCGCAGAACCATTGTAATCGGCCACAGGTACAAACTTCAGGTACTGGATCTGCGCGTATGTGATCTCTTGATCAGGCGTTACCGCAACATCAACATTGTTGACGCTGTCGAAGAGCTTAAGTTCACCCTGCACGGCCGCATCCGGCAATGCCGTGATCTGGATCTTAACTAGACTATCGCTGTCCCCGTCCGAGAACTCGTCGGTGAAATCAGATGCCGTAAACGTAACCGTCGTATCTTCCGTACCACTCTCGCTGAAATCACTTACCGTCGGAACATCGTTGACCTCGGTAAACGTGATCGTAGCCGCCACCGCCGTGCCAAAGGCAGCTCCGGGTTCGTCGTCCTTCGCTGCAACCGAGAACGTCGGCGCCGGGCCTCCATCATGAATGAATTCGATATCACCATCATTAACCGCATGAAGCGTAAACGTCGTGACCGCGTCTGTCGCTG
>CAYNPP010000163.1:0-3916 GCA_964399095.1 uncultured bacterium
CTAAAGCTTCATATAAAAGGTGCTTTAAATAACGGATTGACCAAAGATCAAATTAGAGATATTTTTTTGCAAGTAACAGTATATTGTGGTGCTCCTGCCGGAATAGATTCCATGAGATTGGCAAGAGAGGCTTTTGCCGAAATTGACAAAACAAATTAACTGGACTTATTTAGGACAATTTTTTAGTACATATTTTAAGGATGTTAAGTTGGAACTTAAGAAAGTATCTTGGCTTACTAAGGATGAGATGATAGGTTCTACAG
Source organism: uncultured bacterium (assembly GCA_964399095.1). Classification (GTDB taxonomy): domain Bacteria; phylum Fidelibacterota; class Marinisomatia; order SCGC-AAA003-L08; family D37C17; genus TMED161. The sequence continues at coordinate 264 of CAYNPP010000163.1, forward strand.
TGGTAGTAATAATCTTTGCTATAATTGTATCAATTTTTCTCTTTTTTGTTGATTTTGCGATGTCAGAATTTGTATCTAGATTGATTGGTAGAAATTAATATGAAATGGTATTCATTGAAAGTTATTTCAGGGAAAGAAAAATCTACAAAAGAGAATATAATTTTTGAGGCAGAAAATCAAAATATGAGCCAGTTTATTGAAGATATTTTTGTTCCATATGAAAAAGTGATAGAAATGAAAAATAATAAGAAGAAGATAAAAGAAAAATTATTTTTTCCCGGATATATATTAATAAATATGGATCTCAACAAGGAAACTCGGTATTTAATTGAAAATACTAATGGAGTCTTAAGTTTTGTAGGACCAAAGGGTGGTGCACCAGTTCCTCTAAGAGATGTAGAAATAAAAAGAATTTTTGGTGAAATAGAAAGAAAAGATGGAAAAGAAATAATACAGGTCAGTTTCATGAAAGGTGATTCTGTTAAAATTATAAATGGTCCTTTTGTAGATTTTAATGGAGTTGTTGAAGAAATAAATGAAGACAAGCAAAAGGTTAAGGTTATTGTCTCAATCTTTGGTCGGCCAACACCAGTCGAATTAGATTTTTTTCAAGTAGAAATGTATAAGTAAGAGATATAGAATTATGGCTAAAAAAATTGATGGATATATAAAAATGCAAATAGTTGGAGGTGCTGCAAATCCTGCTCCCCCTGTTGGTCCTGCATTAGGACAACATGGAATAAATATTATGGAGTTTTGTAAAGCTTTTAATGCTAAAACTAAAGAGATGAGCGGTAAAATAATACCTGTTGTTATCACTGTCTATGCGGATAGGTCGTTTACTTTTATAACAAAAACTCCCCCAGCTTCTTCTCTTTTATTGGAAGCTGCTGGTTTAAAAAAAGGATCCGGAGAACCTAATAGAGAGAAGGTCGGTGAAGTTACTGTTTCACAAATGAAAAAAATTGCTGAAACAAAATGGGAAGATTTAAATGCATCAAGCATAGAATCTGCTATTGAAATGATTAAAGGTACAGCAAAAAGCATGGGACTAATAGTAAAAGGGTAATAATAATGAGTAACGGTAAAAGACATAATAGTAATATCGATGCTTTTGATAATAGTGTTGTATATAGTTTAGAAGAAGCGGTAAATATTCTAAAAAACTTTAAAACCACTAGATTTGATGAAACAATTGATTTATCTATTAATTTAGGTGTTGACCCTAGGCATGCAGATCAATTAGTTCGAGGAACAGTTTCTATGCCAAATGGTACAGGAAAGGATGTGACTGTTTTAGTGCTAGCTAAAGGAGAAGCAGTATCTGAGGCAGAAGAATCAGGTGCTGATTATTCAGGATCAGATGAGTATTTAGAAAAGATAAAAACAGGTTGGTTAGATTTTGATGTCATGGTTGCAACTCCAGAAATGATGCCTGAATTAGGAAAACTTGGTAGAGTACTCGGTCCAAGGGGACTCAAGCCAAACCCAAAAACTGGTACAGTTACTAATGAGGTATCAAAAGCAGTAAAAGAGATTAAAGCTGGAAAAAAAGAATATAAAGTAGAAAAAAATGGAATTATTCATGCAGGGATAGCAAAATTTTCATTTAATAACCAACAAATTATTGAAAATATTACAACTTTTGTAGATAAAATTAAGAAGGCTAAGCCTTCTTCTGTAAAGGGTGCATATATGAAGAAAGTTACAGTTTCTTCAACTATGGGGCCTGGAATAAAAATAGATTTTGAAAAAATTTAATTTGGGAATTTAGTGTAATGCCAAATCAAGAGAAAATAGATATAGTAGAAATTTCAACACAAAGATTGAAAAGTGCCTCGGGAATATACTTTACAAAATATACTGGTATAAAGGTTCAACAAGTCACAGAATTCAGGAAATTGTGTAGAGACACTAATGTTGAATATAAAATAACTAAAAACAATCTAATAAAAATTGCAGCTAAAAATGCAGGATATAAAAATATTTTTGATGATTTACTTGAAGGTCAGATTAGCATCACAACTACAATTGATGATCCTATTGCACCTGCGAGAATAATAAAAAAATTCAATAAAGAAAATAATGATGTTTTAGAAGTTGTTGGAGTATTTGTTGATGGAGAATTATATGATTCAGAAAAATATAAAATTTTAGCGGATTTGCCAACTAGAGAAGAGTTGATTTCAAAATTTGCTGGAATGATAAATCAGCCAATGACTAATTTAGCAGTAGTACTAAAAGCAACCATGACAAAATTTGCAGGTACACTTGAAAGTTTAAAAAATACAAAAAGTTAATTTTATTATAGATAGGGAGTAAAAAAAATGGCAAAACTTAAAAAAGAAGATGTTCTAGATTATCTAGAATCAGCAAGTATGCTAGAAGTATCAGAGTTAATCAGTGATATTGAAGAAAAGTTTGGTGTATCAGCAGCAGCTCCTGTAGCTGTAGCAGCTGGTGCTCCTGCTGGTGGAGAAGGTGGTTCAGCAGCTGAAGAAAAAACTGATTTTGACATAGAATTGACTAGTGTAGGAGAGAAAAAAATTAATGTAATTAAAGTAATAAGAGAGATAACCTCTTTAGGATTGAAAGAGGCTAAAGATCTAGCTGATGGTGCTCCTTCTGTTGTGAAAGAAGCGGTCCCTTCTGATGAGGCAAATGAAGTAAAGGCTAAATTAGAAGAAGCAGGTGCAACTGTTACCCTTAAGTAATATATATACTTTTATATTAAATAATTTTAACCATTCCAATTTAGGAGGTATGTAATTGGCTAATTTGTCTAATTCTCTAAAAAATAGAACTTCTTTTGCTTCAGTTAATCCCCCAATTGATTTCCCAGATTTATTGGATATTCAATTAAGCTCTATGAAAGATTTCTTACAAGAAGATATCCTTCCAGAAAAAAGAAAAAATGTTGGTTTAGAACAGGTTTTTCAAAATATTTTTCCAATCGAAGATAATCATAAAAATTATATTTTAGAATATAAGTATTATTATTTGGGGCTACCTAAATATACAGTCAAAGAGTGCCTTGAAAGAAGAATCTCATATTCAATTCCATTAAAAGTAAAATTTGTTTTGCATATAACTGATGAAAATGACAAATCAAAATTTGTACAAAGTATAGAACAAGATGTTTTCTTTGGCAATATACCTTATATGACAGAAAGTGGCACTTTTATTATAAATGGAGCAGAACGAGTGATTGTAAGTCAGCTTCAAAGATCTCCTGGTGTATTTTTTGATCAAAGTATCCATCCAAATGGTACTAAAATTTTTCAAGCAAGAATAATACCATTTAGAGGTTCATGGGTAGATTTTACTACTGATATTTATGATTGTATATATGCAATAATTGATAGAAGAAGAAAATTTCCAGCAAGTTTATTGTTGAGAGCAATTGGTTTTTCAACTGATTTAGATATATACTCATCATTTGGTTTGACTACAGAATATAATTTGAAAAAAGATAAAAAAATAATTATAGATAAGCATACTATTCAAGATATATTAAATCCAGATACAGGTGAAATTATAATTGAGAGTGATACAAAAATAAATGAAATAATTTTAAATCAGTTGTTAAAAAATAAAATACATTCGTTATTTTTGCTTACAGATGAAACCTCTTTAAAAACACAAATTCTAAA
>CAYNPP010000164.1:0-3853 GCA_964399095.1 uncultured bacterium
TAGGAACATTAATCCAACATGTTCTCCATTTTCCCACTTTCTCTCCAGAGCTCTTAATGAGACTTATATCAGATATCTCAGATTGAAAAAAATATGTTCCTATATCAAGGCCATCTTCTTTAATAAATAATGTATAGCTATTTTCATCATTTATCGCTGGCTGACCAAGTCTAGTAAAGACTCTTATTGATGTGGGGCCGATGGCCTCAAATTGTAGTTCATTAGATTTTTCATTGAGCTTGTACCAATAACTACTTTTCTTCTTTGTTTTCTTTGTTTTCTTATCTAATACCTTTGTGTCTATTGTGTATCTTGCTTCCTTATTAATGGTTGAAAGAGATTTAACCTTTGAATACTTCCCTCTATCAATCGGACCAATTGAAGCCTTTACAATTAAATTTTTCTCTCCACTTAGTTTAATCTTTATAAAATCTCTGACAGAGATATCCATAAACCAAATACCCGCTTTTGTGACCTTCCATCCTGGTCTGTTTTTTATCTTAAAATTATTTGATTTGCCCTTTGAATACCTTAGTGATTTTGTCATAGCTGGATTATATCCATCGCTATTCTCTGTAGCTACTTCTACTTTAACTTTTAGCCTTTCTTCTTTGTTTAACTCGTTTGTAATAGCTCTAATAAACAGTTTTATTCGCACGGAATCATCTAGAGAATATTCACTTTTAATATTATTAATAACTAGCCCATCTTTTCCAAATTTATAGTATACATACTCTTTATTATTTCCTTCAAGTATAACGGAATTTCCATTTGAGGGGATCAACGCTTTAGATAATAGCACCGTAGATAAAATTACGGGGATAACAAATATTTTAAGTTTATTCATTATTTATTTCTTTCATTTTTTTATTTACCTGTGCTACACTAGACAGTACAACCCAAAATATTATTATTGAGGACAACATTAAATTTACCCAAACAATAACAGTATTATACTGTTTTTTCTCGCCATAGAGTTGACCTGATCCAATTTTCATTGATTCTTTTGTATAGTCTCCTTGTTCATAAGGCAAATCATACCAATCGCATAAATTATTTATATTTCTAACATTAATCACAGGAATATTATGTTCTTCTAAAAACTTTTCAGTTACAGGGATAACTGAATCAAATTCTTCATCTATAAGATCTTCATCCATAGCATCTACAATTGTAGAATCCTTACTTGTAATTAAACCGGGTAAATACAATTTTAATGTTGAGGAATCTCCTAAACTTGCGGCCGCTCCTCCAATTGTAACATATGCCTTATAGTTTTTAGATCTAGAATTATATATATCCATTCTTTTATCAATTGAGGATTGCAAATTTGATTCATTAATAAAACTATACTCATTTAAAAATATTTTCTTTTTTAAAGAATCTATTGTTTCTTCTAACAATTCCTGTGCCACATCTTGATCCCCTCCAAGGGATACCGCTACACTTCTATGATTAAAATCAAGATATTTTTCAATATCAATCCATGTCATTTCTAATTTGTTAGCACCCCACTCTGAAGACCCCAAAGAGCTAATTATCACAGGATGAATATTGAGGGCTTTACAAGCTGATAATAAAGCAATATTTGCCCCTGGAAATGAACCTGTATAGCTTACAGCTATAGTATCCTGATTATTTACATCAATTAAACTAGAATCAATCTTAGATAGCAATTCGATGAATAATGCCGAAAAATTTGGATTTGTCACCGCAACCTTTGATTCTAATTTTCCTGATTTCGTTGTCATATTTGAAGATAACGAGTCTACCCCAATAAGATTTGATTTAAAAATATCTCTTTCTTTGTAATATGTTTGTGTTTTTATCTCAGAAGAAATCTTAGAGAGAGTCTCCTTCATTATTCTTGCTGCTTTTATCTTAAGACCATAGTTAGATGCAGGAAAAAATTCATAAGAGATATATGAGACGTAAACTAAAATTAAATTTGCTAATGCTAACGCAACTAATACTCTTTTTCTTTTTATGTATGGCCTAAACATATTTAACAACCACCATTAAAATTAAATTTATATAACTAGATATAATTAAAATTGTCGATGTCGTGATAATTATACCCTGTCTATCCATCCAACTAGCTATAAGGCCTGGTATTAAATATCCAATAAAAACCATGTCGCTTGTATTTGATGAAAGGAATTCATTCCCTCTTAGCAATAATGAAAATATAAAACCGGGTTCCTGAATAGGCTTGTAAATTGATATATAAAGAGGTAAATCACGAATAATAAACCCAAGAATAAAAGAAATTAAAATACAAAACACAAGTCTTCTTTTGCCATAAATTATAATGTTTTTAGATAGTAGATTCACAATTAGCAGTGTAAGTAAACTGATAAGGAAAGTGATAACAACAGCTATAGGATTATGTAATGATAAAGCGATATATCCAGGAGCAATCAACCCTCCAGCTGTAACGCCAACAGATTCAGTTAGCAACAAACTTATAACCATTCCTAGCCCTATTGCAACTCCAACAAAGGGATTCCCTGTAACTATCTCAAATATACCTGGTATATCAGTCATATTTATATCCTTGCAATTGTTTTATAAATTGCTCTCCCCACCCAACTATATTTCCAATTCCTACAATAGCATATCTATTAAATTCTGAAAATTTTTCATTGAGAATTTGATAATCATCATCTTCATTAAAAATAGTATATGGAATTTTTTTTACATTTTCATATCTTGAAAGCAAGTCACTATCTAGATTGTTTCCTCTAACTATAAGATAATCCGGGTTTAGATCATTAAAAATCATATCAAGAAGCTGCTGTGTCCGAAGCTGTCTATCTGTACGGGTATTAAGGAAAATTACCATTTTCTTTTTATTGTTATAGTAATCATTAATGATGTTTAATGTTTTATAAGTAGATTGAGGATCATTTGCTGCAAAAGCATTGACAAAATCAATTTTCGAATTATCAAATTTAATTTTTGAAATAGTTAAGCTTCCGGGGTCTGGATGTGACTTCCTCATCCCATCAATTGCCTTGTCTTCAGAAACTCCAAGCTCCTTACATACCTTTAAAGCAAGGGCAATATTGTCAGGATGCTCTATATAAGGGAATCCATCTAGATAAGATTTATCTATTCTACTTCCTTGGCAAATTGATACTGATGTATTGTTATTATTAGCTTTTTGGATAATAGGTCCCAAGGTTCTGGTTTCAGATGTAAAGAGCTTTTGGTTGAAAGGGATAGTGTTAGACATAGAGCTTGCTATTTGAGCTAGGCTATATCCCATCTCTTCTAAATGATCAGCCTTGACGTTTGTTATTACTGAAATATTTGATTTAATTATTTTATGTTCTGCCACCCATTGATATTGGGGCAACACTGCCATGCATTCCACCACAATTGCTTCGGGGTTATCTTTTGAAAACCTTGAAATCATTCTTATTTGCTCTCCAATAGATGCAGGCCTGAATCTTTGGATAATATGATCATTTCCATCTCTATCAATGAATCTAGGGGAGGAACCAGTCGTTTTAGCAATCGTACTAATCTCTCCAGCTCTTAATCCTGCTGCTATAAGCCTTGTAACACTTGATTTTCCCCTTGTTCCATTCACATGCACGCGTATTGGAATTTTAGAAATTATAGAATAATGAGATTTAGACTCAATTAATCCAAAAATAATTAAAACCAATAATAATGATAAAAGAATTGTAAGGGTGACAAGCGTCAAAAAAAAACCTTTTAATTATGAATCAAGTATTAAATTAATCATCATAATAACATCAAGGATATTAATAGTTTCATTGCTATCCATATCTGCTACAAATTGGCCTAGAGAATCTAGCTCTTCTACAACAAGTATATGGTT
>CAYNPP010000165.1:0-500 GCA_964399095.1 uncultured bacterium
GTATGTCTACCAGAGCGGCTGTCCTTATTGCAACGCTTTAGTGCAACATAATTTCACCCAACGGGACATTGCTCAGACTACACAGGATTATTTTGACCTTGTCACAATCAACATGTGGGGTGACCGGGAAGTCATACAGGTAGGGGGCCAGTCATTTACTGAGAAAACCTTGGCTGAGGCCCTGAACGTGCAGTTCACCCCTACTCTGCTTTTCTTTAACGAGGCCGGCAAGGTCGTATTAAGGGTGAACGGTTACTATCCGCCCGATGCGTTTCGCGCTGCTTTGGAATATGCACGTACCCACACCAATCAGTCCGACAGCTTCAACGAATTTATGTACGCCCAGCCCGGTCTTAATCGTGAGAGCGGGTCGCTTCACAATGAGGTGTTTTTTGCCCCGCCGCCGTTTAATTTGAATGCGAGAGATGGACGACCGCTGGCGGTGTTTTTTGAGCAACCCCACTGCCTTGAGTGTGATACTTTTCATCAGAAGGTACTGT
>CAYNPP010000165.1:510-3810 GCA_964399095.1 uncultured bacterium
AATAGTGACTCCAGATGGTCGATCCACCACGGCGCAGGAATGGGCTAGGGAATTGGACGTTGGTTTCGCCCCGACCGTGGTGTTGTTCGACGTTTCGGGCGCGGAGGTCGTGCGTCTAGAAGCAGCATTTCAGACATTCCATACCCAGGGTATTTTTCGTTATGTGCTCGATCGGGCCTACGTGCAGCAGCCGAGTTTTCAGCGTTACCTCTCTGTGCACGCCGACCAACTCCGCGAACTGGGATACGATGTGGACATTTGGAGTTATGACAGGCCTGTATCCCGCAACGGTATAGCAATAGTTCCGGATTGACTACAGCGTGTAGGGTAATCGGTTGCGATTAAACGACACGGGAAGCTTTTAACTCACCATAGGCCGTTTCATCGTAACCAAGTTCAGCGAGAATTTGCCCTGTATGTTCGCCGAGTGTTGGTGGACGACGGCGAATCTCCCCGGGTGTGCGCGATAGTCTTATATGGGTTTCGGCGATCGGGGCAGGAGCTGCAGCACCTGGATACTCGATTTCTTTGAAGAATTCAGCACCACGAACGTGAGGATCCAGCATTGTTTCAGACGGCTTGTAGATATGGCCTACCGGAATTCGTGCTTTTTCTAGAGCCTCGATCGCGTTTTCCCTGCTCATTTCCGCACACCATTTTTGCATTCGTACAGAGATCAGCCCGCCGTTATCGCCACGCGACATGTCATCCTTGAAACGAGAGTCGGAAAGCCACTGCTCCTCTTCACCCATAAGTCGTGCCCATCTCTCAAACAGAGGCTGGCCGATAACTTGCACGATGATCCATTTGTTGTCATTGCAACAAAATGCGTCCGACGGTGCGGCGATCTGCCCACGATTGCCGGTGCTAATCCGGTCAGGCTGGATCATTGCCTGTTCAGCCAGCAAGGCATTATTGAACGCTAGCGCTGTACCAAGAAGGGTTCCCTCAACGACCTGACCCTCACCTGTCTTGTCGCGATGGATCAACGCAGCCAGTGTGCCGAAGGCAGCACCTGACGCAGTGCCATAGTCGACCCACGGTGTATAAGCCTTCATTGGCTTGTCCGGATTCCCGGATAGATGCATCAAGCCGGACATTGCGGCCGCGACACCGTCGAAGCCCACCCGGTCACTGTACGGGCCAGTCGAGCCAAACGCGGAAATAGCGGTCAAAATGATATCGGGCTTGATTACGCGAAGGCTTTCATAATCCAATCCCATCGTTTTAAGCGCAGGGGTAGGTAGGTTAGCGATCACGACATCAGCAGTTGCGACCAACTTGCGCACGATTTCACGACCTTTGGGTTTCATTGGATTTAGCGTCATCCCAAGTTTGTTCCGATTGATTTGGAGGAACATAGCGCCGACACTATTTTCGCCGTCGGCACCCTCACCGACAGGTATTGTGTAACGGTCTTCACTGCCGTCGATTTTTTCAATCCTGATAACTTCAGCTCCCATATCGGCCAATAGCATTCCGCAGAATGGCCCGGCTATATAACGGCCAAAATCGAGGATACGAATACCTTCCAGTACACTTGCCATGGCTTGTCCTCCTCCTATCAGTCGGTGTTGGGATGTATATCCAGTGCCACAATTTTGCACACGCTCAGCACGTGTTTTCGGCCTAGACGGCTAAAATTGATTTAAATGGCAACTTGCTTTCTACAAGGTTACTACGTCGGGGTGCCCGTTACCCAGAATTGTGCTGTGATCACGCGGAGTCGGCCGGGGAATCGCTCTTGTCTATTTTAGTTTCCGCGCTGAAAATTTTTGTTTCGTACAGCGTTGGCGAGGATTCCAAAAGCGACCAACGAGAGTCATATCCATATAAATTTATTGACAAAAGCTTCATATTTCACCGACGTCTGGTTCACCACGTTTCTCACATAATGCCAAAGAGTTACCAATTAGATTATTCAAGGAGCATGGTATGGAACTATTCATCATTAGATTAGGCGCAGTCGGTACAACCTAGTTTGTCTTGGAAACGATGGCCACTATACATAACAGTTTTGTGCATGAATCGATCAAAAAGTAGATGCGGAATGCTACCTAAACACGCCGGCTCAAGAGAGTCGGCACGGCTGAGCAAACCGTTTTCAAAAATTGATTCATCTGTTCGCGTTGAAATCAAAAAAATAATCAGCGACTGGAAACAGCTCAGACGAAGCGGGAAATTAGATGACGATGCTTGGTAGTTCAAAGTATCCACGGTAAGAAAACTAGCCAGTTTGGCAGGTCGAACACATGTAAATTCGACGGCCGTTCGCTTCCAAACGTTGGATCCGATTTCCACATCGATAACATTGTTCTCCTGCCCGGTCGAACACTGCGAATCTATATTGGGCACGTGTTTTACCTTTTCTTTTAAGTGACTCGACCCTCGAAGCAGAATTAGTAATTCCACCGGATTTATATGATCTAACAGATAACGACAGAGTGAGCTTCGCTAGTTTGTCTATAGCTTTTCCATTGAGGTTTGTGGGTTGACTGCTCGGCTTTACTTCTGCGAAATAGAGAATCTCCGAACGTAAGTAATTTCCTATGCCAGCTATAAACTTCTGGTCGAGATATAGGCTCGAGAGACATCGCCTAGAAAATCGTCTATCCATAAGTCTTTCAGAAATCACTGCCGAGGTTGTCGTAGAAGACAAGATATCAGGGCCGAGTTTACGAAGGTAAGAATGGTCATATAAGGATTGCTCTTCCAAGACTTCTATCTCCGATGCGCTATATAGCAATGCTCTGTGTTTGTGAGTGCTCAAACTAATTCGAAGTGTTCGGTTTGTATCGGGAGAGTTGCCGAGGGTTGTTACATACCATTTTCCATAAAGTTGGTTGTGAGAATAGAGAACCTTTCCTCCTTCGAAGTGAATCATCATAGCCTTGCCGTGAGTCATTACCTTGATGACCTTTTTTCCGATCAAGAATTTTTTATACCTGTTTAACCTTTTGAGTCCAAAAAAGGCCTCTTGGATCACTTTGCCTACTAAGCGCTTAGCGATTAAATCTCCTTCTCTTCGGATTTCTGGACCCTCAGGCATAGTGTTTGTTCTCCAAAATTGATATTACTTGGTCCTTTATCAGCTCGGGGGAATGCTTAGGTAGGGCGGGCTGATTTTTTACTGTCACCGTATACCCATAATGCAATCTTAAACGTGACGAATACGTCAAATATTCTTGTCACAAAAATGGCTTAATCTGTATGAACCAGGTCGTTGTCAAGATTGCGAAGCTATCTCTCATCGTTGACATCGATTACATAAGTCTAATGCTCCACTAAGCAAATCTGCTC
>CAYNPP010000166.1:0-341 GCA_964399095.1 uncultured bacterium
CTTTTCAAATCAATTATCATCAACACATTTCTTTTTATAATTTCAATCAATTTGATGCTAAGTATGATTTTATTGATTATGAACATAAAGAGTTTGAAAATAATTTAGATTATTTTGCAGTGGCATTATCAAAAAATACACATAATCTTAAAGTTGAACTGCAATCATCTAATTTAATATTAGGATCAGAGGTGGCTATTAAACAATTTGCACCAAGTGGTTTTTACTGGACTCCAAAAACTAATCAATTTGATTGTTCATTATATTCTTTCAACGAAAAAGAATATAATAACTTTGATTTTATATACTCATTTAGAGCTGGATATTTAATGATTCAGCCG
>CAYNPP010000166.1:351-3770 GCA_964399095.1 uncultured bacterium
ATTTTTCAAATTTAGATTACAGAGAAGTGAACAGTAAAAATTTTAAATATTTTTCTTCGTCAATGGGAGTAAAAAAAGTTATAAATAAATTTCAAATCAATAGCTGGATTATGCAAACAATGAGGGCACCTAAATTGGAGGAACTATTCTCAGATGGCCCTCACCTTGGAACGTACTCCTATGAAATAGGTGAGCCAAATCTAAAATTAGAAAGGATATATGGTAACGAGTCTTCTATTATGTATAAAAATGAAACATTCATAACTTCGCTATCCACATTCCTTAACTATAGTCCATACTATTATCAAATGCACAAAATGGGTAATTGTAATGAGGAATATATCCCCGGAGAGTCTCATCCCTGCTCCGGTGAAGATTTTATTGAGTGGGGAAGTGGATCATCTGGGTGGCTGTATAAATATAAAACCAAGGGTATTGAATCAATAGTTAAGGGGTTAGAAATAAACATAAGTTACTTTTATAACAAATTTAGTATAACATATGATTTTTCATTGGTGAGGGGTGATGACCTAACTAATAATATCCCTCTATCATATATGAATCCTGATAAACATATTTTAATAGTAGAATACCAAAATAAGCTATTTAGTCATCAATTAAGAGCATCTCAAATCAATGAACAAAATAGGCTAGGAGAATTTGAGACATACACTCAATCATCATTTTTACTCGATTTTATATTATCATATAGTAATAAAAATCAGAATATTACAATCCAATTGAACAATATACTAGATGAAGAATATTATAACCATTTATCAAAGATAAAAGATATTATGCCTGAATCTGGAAGAAATATTATTTTTAACTATAAAATATTTTTTTAGTAAAAATATATCTCCTCCCACCTATTACTAAAATTAATTGTAAATTTTACAATGTAAATTTTCTACAATTATTTTTACTCTCCTGTTCGTTGATTATTTAATAAAATATAGTGTACTAATTCTATGATAATTGAATAAGGTGGCCGAATGAAAGCAAATGTACTTCCAATAAAATCTAGTGATACTCAAAAAGAATTTAAAAATTTCACCAGAACAGATATACAGTTTGATGTAAAAAAGTTGCAGGAGGCTACAAATAAGATTCTCAGCAAAATGGAGTGGAGAGAGTGGCATGTTAAAGGCCTGTGCATCAATAAAATCCCTGGCGACAGCACCTCTGTTCAAGGAGAAAATTTAAGAGGGATGTACTGGACAAGACCCGATCACACTGGAGAAGAGGTCATCAGAGAAAAACAAATAAAGGAAAAGCTGTACACAGAGCTAAATCAGCAGTTTGTGGGAACATACTTTGAAGAGGTATATAATGAGCTAAATAAACACTATAAAATTGGTAGAGTTAGAATATTATTAAAAGAACCAAGAACAACACTGAGCTGGCACAGGGATCCAGAACCCAGGCTGCACCTTGCAATATTAACAAATCCGGGTTCAATCCTAGTCGTTGATGATGAGGCTATGCACATTCCTTCAGATGGGCATGTATGGTTTGCCAACACAAGGAAGTACCACAATGCATTTAATGGCGGCGAAGAAGACAGAATACATCTAGTTGCAACATATTTGGGTAAAAGATAATTACTCTAGTACAGTACTAAAATGCTCTGAAAAATCCTCAATATCAAACCTCCTGAAAACCCTTCATAATTGAATATTATTAAAAATCAATTTTATTGCTATAACTATTAAAGCGCATCTAAATAACTTTTTAAAAAGATTCTCATTGATAAACTGTAAAAGGTGCTTACCAACATGCGTACCAATATAAACTGATAGTATAAGGGGCAAAAGAACATTAAGCTCATTTATATAGTTAACATTAAAAAAATATATGAATAAGGGAATTTTTCCAAGATGACTTATCACCTGGCACGCCGCCTTATTTGCAATAATATTTTCTTTATCTAGTTCATCATTTAAAAAAAAGGGTGCTATTAAAGGACCAGTTGCACCAATAAACACTGAGCTCACGCCACTTACTCCCCCTGGCCAAACAAATGATGTCATTTTTTTCTTTTCTTTAGATTTTTTAAAGAATAAATACCAAATAATGAAAATTCCAATCAGTGGTTTTAGAATATCAAATTTTATTTCATTTGCAGACTGGACATTAAAGGCATGTATTAATAGAATTATGATGATTCCAGAAGTAAAAAGTCCTATAGATGCGCCCTTAAGAAATTCTTTTACAATATTCCACTTAAGGTGATTCCTGAAAATAAAAGTCCTTGTCGAATTACTAAAAAGTTGAATAATACCATGCAACGCAACTACCATATATCCTTCAGGAATTATAATGGCCATAATTCCTAAAAGTATAATACCTCCACCCATACCAAGAACTGCGGAAATTGATGAAGTGATGAAGGCCGATACAATCAGTATCGTTAATTCCACTTTATTCTCCTTTTAAAAAAACACCTTTAAATGTGTTTTATTATTATCACACAGCTAGAACTTAGTAAAAAATGATAGGTTCAATCCAGTTTCTGTTTCTGTGCCAATATATGTTTGTGTTACATTCGGAGAGATAGTAACACCATCGGTACACTTAAATATTAACCCAGCTAGCATAGTGTTCTCATAATCCTTTACATTGTTATCCTTAGCAAGCGTATCAAACCTTCCATAGATAGATAAATCCTTGGCTATTGGTATATTAAATGGCAGCTTATAGTTTAAATAAACTGACATTAATGAAGAGCTGGATTCGTAGTTATCTAAATTTAGATCTTTACCCATATTGTATTCAAACCCCAATCTCAATCCAAATCCAGAATATCCAACAAACAAACCCATCACGGTTGATGTCCCACCATTTGAGGCTTCTATAGTTTCATCTTCATGAATAGTGCTTAGGTTGTCCTCAACTGCTACAACTTCATCATATTTTAATATTGAAAAAATACCTCCGACATTAAATCCAGCATTTTTATCAAGTCTATTTTCGCCGTACATAGCTTGAACAGATATCTTTTCATTGCTGTCTGTTGCTTCTGATTTATACCCCTCTCCATTTGTAAACAGTAAACTACCAGAAAAATTATTAAAGCTCTGTGAAAGTCCAATCCCTAAATCAGCAGATGAGGACCATGTATACTCATCCATAGCACTTTTAGCAATAAATCTATTTCCCCAATTTTTTTCCTGAATATTAAATATATTCATCCCCTGAAGACCAATTGTAACCATTGTGTTGCTTTTGCATAATAAATCAACTTTTGCATTTTTTATATACATATAATATGCCTCGCCTTTATTTTGCATATCTGCCTGAAATTTGTAGGAAACCTTGTCTGATATACTGTTTTTATATGTTAGATAAACTCTATTGAGTTCAAATCCTCTCGATATCTGATCTGTTCCAAAATCATTCACAGAGTATTTAAAGAA
>CAYNPP010000167.1:0-3763 GCA_964399095.1 uncultured bacterium
TGATGCTGATATTTCAGTGCTATCTAATGATATCACCGTATGCAAATCTCAATCAATACTAGATACCCAGGCACTTATGACTATTGTAGATGGAAATATTATATTTTCTAGGATAGATTTATAGATATATCAAAGCCTGAATGTTTCCTTACGTTAAATACCGTATTATCTTCAAATAACAAATACTGCCCCTTAATTGCAATAAGCCTAGACTCAATCATATCAACCTTAAGAAGATCAAGGCTTTTAATTTTTTCAGGATAATATAAATGCGGATACTCCATTGTAATTATTTTTTCATTTTTTAAAAAAAATTGGTGATATTTTTTATCTAATTTGTCAATTAATGTATCTTTTAACTTTATTAAGTCAATCGATGTGTCAATTTCATTTTTTAACATTCTCTGCCAAGCTGTTCTGTCAGATATAAACTGCTTAAGAAATACTTCTATGGCTCCCGCCTCATACCTGTTGCTTGTTTTTGCAAATTTAATGGCCTGAGTTGCCCCCTGATCAATCCATCTTGTTGGAATTTGTGCAGAGCGTGTCACCCCCACTTTTGCTCCCGATGTTAATGCAAGATATACAAAATGATCTGTTAAGCAGTGCTTCTCTGACCACTCTATATCTCGTGATATTCCATTGTGTGCCTCACATAATTCTGGCTTGAGAATGCATTCAGATGTTTGTGGGGAGTTGATAAAGCATGGATAGCAGTGTCCCTGGAAAAAAGATTTTTTAGTTTTATTGCCACATAGGACACAGTTGATAGTTCCATTAAAGTTAATAGTAATGATACGATCCAAAAAATCTGATATAGGAATAAGATTATCATCGATAGGAATTTCATAGGATATAGGGTCGGTGTGTTTTGATATCATTTTAGTAATATTGCCAGAAAAAGTTTTCATAAAATTTAAAATCCTTGTTTTATTGCATTGATGTATACTTAAATTTAAAAAACATATGGCTACTGATTCTAAAAGTTTAATTATTGTTGAGTCTCCCTCAAAAATTAAAACCCTAAAAAAGTTTTTGGGTGATGAATTTATTGTTGAGGCGTCCGTCGGTCATATCCGTGATTTAGCAAAAAAAAATAATGGGGTAGACATAGAAAATAATTTTACTCCAACCTATATAGTCTCTGATGATAAAAAGAAAGTCGTCAAGAACCTTAAGAAAGCATCTAAAGATGTTGGGAAAATACTGCTAGCCACGGACCATGATAGGGAAGGAGAAGCTATTTCATGGCATATTGTAGAAACTTTAAAGCCAAAGGAGCCAATCAAAAGACTAGTTTTTAATGAAATAACAAAAAAAGCAATACAAGAAGCAATTGACAATCCAAAAGATATCAATATGAATCTTGTTCATGCTCAGGAATCTAGAAGAATCCTTGACCGATTATTTGGTTTTTTAGTCTCACCCATCCTATGGACCAATATCAAGGGAGGCTTATCAGCTGGTAGAGTTCAAAGTCCAGCAATTAAAATTATTATTGAGAAAGAGAGAGATAGATTACAGTTTATTGAAAATCAATATTATTCCATTACAGCAAAACTAAGTCACAGTCAGCAGGAGTTTGACTCTACGCTGATAGCTGTAAATAATAAACCTATAGCTATCGGAAATGATTTTAACAAAAAAACAGGTCAATTAAAATCGAAAGATATTATTCATCTTGACTTAAAAAGTGCGGAAGAGTATTTGGCCAGTTTTGATAAAGATCAATGGATTGTTCAAGATGTGCTTGAAAAACCTTTTACAAAATCTCCACCACCGCCATTCATCACATCAACTCTTCAACAGGCAGGCATTGCTATGCTTAAAATTGGTGCACAGAGAATCATGTCAATAGCTCAAAGCTTATATGAAAATGGGCATATCACATATATGCGAACTGATTCTATCAATCTATCTGATGAAGCCTTGAAAGGTGCAAGAAAAGAAATAAAAAAATTATATGGTGAGGGGTATCTCCCTAAGGATGCTATTAGATATAAGAGTAAAGTAAAAAATGCGCAGGAGGCTCATGAGGCCATAAGACCCACTGGGGCACAGTTTACTCACCCAGAGAAATTAAAAGCATCTTTAAATAATCATGAGTATAAGCTATATAATTTAATTTGGTCTAGAACAGTTGCATGTCAAATGAAATCTGCAAAACTCTTAACAACACAAGTGAAAATAAGTAACAATGATTTTACATTTTTGTCTAAAGGAAAAATAATTGAGTTTGATGGATATCTCAAAGTTTATCAAGATAATAAAAAGGATGATAACAATATCATACTACCAAAATTAGAAAAAGATGATTTGCTAGAATTTAAAGAGGCTTCATCTAAAGAACATTTTACAAAACCCACGCCAAGATATACTGAGGCTAGTCTAGTAAAAGAACTGGAGACTCTGGGCATCGGTATGCCATACACATATGCATCTATAATATCAACCATTATTAATAGAGGATATGTCACAAGGAACAAAGGAACTTTAATTCCCACTTTTACTGGTTTTGCTGTTGTAAAATTTTTAGAAAAATATTTTGACTCACTAATTAATCTTAAATTTACTGCTGAAATGGAAGATGAACTAGATGCTATATCAAGATCAGATATGAATCACATAGAGTTTCTAGCAGATTTTTATAATGGTTCAGAAAAAAGAAAGGGCTTGAATGCATTGATTGAACAGGATTTTAATAAAAATGAATCAAAAATTATTATGATTTTGGAGAAAGATGAGAAAGATGATATTACACTGAAGATTGGTAGGTATGGCGTCTATCTTGAAAGGGGTGAACAAAAGGCAAATCTTTCAGAGGATATAGGACCAGAAAATCTTACCTATGATATAGCGGACGAACTTTTACATAATCAGTCTCAGGAAGATCAGCGTATAGGACAAATTGATGGGGAAGATATTGTTATTAAGAATGGTAGATTTGGTGCATATCTCAAATGTGGTGATAAAACTAAAGGATTCCCCCCAAATATTACACCAGATAATATCAAGGAAGATTTAGCAACAAAGATACTATCACTACCCACCGCTATTGGTCAAAACGGTGATGGAGAAGACATTAAAATAGATATAGGGAAATATGGTCCATATATACGGTGCGGTAAGAATACTAAGTCAATTCCTGAGGAACATGATATGTTTGAACTAGCAGTTGATGAAGCAATTAAAATTTTAGAATCAAAGCAAAGTTTTGGAAAATCTCTTGGTAAACATCCTGATTCCGGAAAGGACATAGATATAAAAAGAGGAAGGTATGGATATTATATCACAGATGGAAAAACAAATGTCAGCCTAAAAAATGATGAGCAGAATACGATGACCCTTGATGAGGCAATTGAAAAAATTAATTTAAAATCAACAAAGGCAAAGTAGGTGTATTATGGATAAGTCAAAAGGGTCAATAATAGATTTACTAACCTCTCTATCAAAGCAAAGAGGATTTATTTTTCAAAGCAGTGAAATATATGGTGGCCTTGGGTCAACATGGGACTACGGTCCACTTGGTATTGAGCTTAAAAGAAATATCAAGAATCATTGGTGGAAAACGATGGTCACTAAAAGGGAGAATATAGTAGGTATGGATGCATCAATTCTTATGCATCCAGATGTATGGAAAGCAAGTGGCCATATAGATAATTTTCATGATCCATTAGTTGATAATAAAGATAGTAAAAAGAGATATAGACTAGATCATTTACTCGCTGACCAACCAGATGAGGTAATTGATTTTTTAGAAAAT
>CAYNPP010000168.1:0-1360 GCA_964399095.1 uncultured bacterium
ATGGGCAAACTATCACCAGGCATGAACCTTTGGGGGTTCGGTGGTACTTTCTAGGTTCTCTGCCGCGAGGACGGCCGACACGATCACAAGGTGACCAGTCGTACGATAGAAAAATCCGGAGAGCGATACGGCCTCTTCTATATTTTGCGGCGTTAAAAGCGGACCGAGAATAGCTCCATTGCGTACGTCGACGAATGATTTGTGTCTTCGTAAAGCACGAAACAGGGAAGATCGGCTTTCAGACGTACCACCGCTTCGAAGTTCATCAACTTGCATATAAATGTGCTGGGTTTCCGAAATGCGAAGCACGACCAAATCCGAGTGTCTGCCTGGTTGTCCGCTCGGAACCATAAAAAGCCTACCCAAAATTTGTAAAGGCAATGGCGGGCCTTCCGCAGTCACAGGGACAATCGTTAACAGTATTAATCCAAGCGCGGCCAGGCTCCCGTGTCTATGGCTGAAAGGCATTTAGGCATTGCCGTCCTTGGAAAACATATTTTTACACATGGGTAGGGTGACAGTGAAGCAACTACCATGACCGACTCTGCTCTCTACGGTTAGGGTTCCTCCATGGGACAACACTATAGAGCGAGCCAGAGCGAGGCCGAGGCCCGTCCCTCCCCGCGTCCTTGCTGGGTCCGTCCGATAGAATCGGTCAAATATGTATGGTTGTTCGTCCGGCGGGATTCCAGGTCCGCTATCTGTAACCAATATTTTTGCGGTCGGTAACTGTTGTACCAGCGCCATTGTGACTGTTCCGTTTGCCGGGGTGAATTTTATAGCATTTTCTCCAAGGTTGAAGAGAACCCTGAAGAGCATCGGCCGACTACCTTTCGTCCAAGATTCTTTGACAATATTGGTTTCGAAACGAACGTCCGCTTTTTCTGCTAACGCGCGTAATGGCGGACCCACCTCTTCTATTAATTTAGATAAATCGATAGGGACCGAGGACACAGTAGCATTTCCACTGTCTGATCGAGCCAGAAAAAGTAGGTCCGCCACAAGCGTGCTGAGTCGGTTGACCTCTTCCAGGCAACTGATTAGGACTTGCCGGTACTCGTCTGTAGTCGGCGTCAGACGTAGAGTGACCTCTAATTCCCCTTTTAATATTGTGAGAGGGGTGCGGAGCTCGTGTGCCGCGTCGGCACTAAAGTGCTGGACGGAATCAAATGATCGTTCCAGACGCCCGCGCATATCATTCAAAACGGTACCGAGGCGGCCGAGTTCATCACTCGCCTCGTTCGTCTCAATTCGGCGAGACAAATCTTCTGCTTCAATCGCTCTAGTGGCCTCACCCATGGCATCAACTGGGCCTAACGCCCGCCAGGCAAGGAACCACCCAACGACTCCGGCGCCTCCC
>CAYNPP010000168.1:1370-3724 GCA_964399095.1 uncultured bacterium
GCCCTCGAATGGTTGGACGACAACCAGGAGGCCGAGTCCGAGGAGTACGAAGAGGAAGCGAGCTCGTGCGGTAGAGACACTATCCAGGGACATGGCAACCTGAACAAGGTGTATGGTGCGGCCCTGGCTCACCACCGGTAGTGTGAGAACCCGCACCGGTCCGGTTGGCGCTCCAGATAACACGAGTGTTTGAAACGTTTCCCGGCCCTCTCTCGCATTTCTTCGTGCTTCCGGACTCAACGGAAACTTTATTCGACCACGCGGTTTGATTCTTGGGTCGGGACGGCCAAATGGATCTAGCAAGTGAAAGAAACGGGAGGCAGGCCCGGGGCCGAGCAATGCCTCCAACGCCGATCCTAGGTCATTTCCCAGTTGAGCGGGTTGTTGTACCGACTCCGAAATAGTGACTGCTGCCGACTTGAGAGAAGCATCGACGTTATCTCGCAGGCCCCGGTCCAGAAGAACAAAGGCCGTCGCACCGAATAGTAACAGCATGCCTGTTAATAGTGCTGTATACCAAAGTGTAAGACGTGCACGCAGGGTTGTAGCAAAACGCATTATTCCCCTGGCTCCCCTAGCATGTAGCCTATTCCTCGAACGGTACGAATCAATTTGTTCTCAGGGTCAGTATCAATTTTTTTCCGGAGATAATTGACATAGACATCGATAACATTTGTGAAGGTATCGAAATCTACGCCCCAGACGTGCTGAGCAATAACGGCGCGGCTCAAAACCCGGCCCGGATGACGAAGAAAAAATTCGAGTAGGGAGAACTCTTTGACCGTCAATTCAATAATGGTACCGCCCCGAGTGACTTTCCTCGACGCCAGATCTAACTCAAGATCGGCAAGCCGGTACACGGTCATCGCAATAGCCCGTCCGCGGCGCAGCAGGGCGCGGATCCTCGCTAATAATTCTTCAAAATCAAACGGCTTCGTCAGATAATCGTCTGCACCATGGTCGAGACCAGTAATTTTGTCAGACACGGTATCCCGCGCGGTAAGCATCAGTACTGGAGTATCGAGGCCAAGTCTTCTGATTTGCTGCAAAAGCGTGATGCCGTCGAGTTTCGGAAGCATCACATCCAGGAGGACGAGGTCGTACGGACGCTCCGTAAGTTTAGTGACACCAAGCTCGCCATCCCGCGCAAGGTCGACGACATAACCGTCCGCCTCGAGTCCCTTCCTGATAAAGCTGGCGACCTTTTCTTCGTCTTCGACTACCAGAATATGCAATGCAATTCCCTGCGGCGTAATTAACAATCGGCCGGTTCACGAACCCACCGAATATGCGTATTGTAGCAGACAGCTGAGCGATCGCAGACCCGTCTAGGAATAATTGTTGGGCGGATGATGCGAATGTGCATTTAATTGTGCTGGAAATAATAATCCATGATAAGAAGAGCTCTCTCCTTATTCCAGATGTTGAAACTGGTAAGGCACCTGCCAGGACTTGCTAAGCTATGTTGGCGCCTGTTTTGTGACCCCAGGGTACCGATCCGGGCAAAGCTCCTTCTCGTCGTAGCAGGGTTGTATGTCTTGACGCCGGCCGATCTACTGCCCGACATTATCCCTGTGGTTGGGGTCATGGATGACATCACAGTGCTGCTGATTGCCGGCCGATGGTTCTTTACATTATGTCCTGAGGAGGTAGTACGCGAACACGTAAGACTGATAGGTGAAGAAAATAGTGCTTCATAATTTCTGTTGTCTGCACGCATGATGGAGTGAATGATGACGTATCGCCCCACCCTCGTTAGTACACGTGGAATAGTGTCAACTGAGCACTATCTGTCGTCGGAAGCAGGCATGTATATACTCCGATCCGGTGGGAACGCCTTTGATGCGGCAATTGGTGCAGCCCTGGCGGAAGGGGGCCTCAACCCGCACATGCACACCTTCGGTGGTGAGTTGTCTGCACTAGTGTTTGAAGCACAGAATAAAAAGGTGTTTTCTATAAATGGCAGCACGGTTGCGACTAAGGCGGCGTCTATCGATTGGTTTCATAAAACCGGCTACGACATGATCCCTGGAACGGGACTGCTGGCAGCTGGGCCCTGTGCAGCGCCAGGAGCGTTCCTCTCCGTCCTGGAGCAATTTGGTACCTGGAGTTTCTCCAAGGTTGTAGAGCCCGCGCTCTCATTAGCCGAAAACGGATTTCCTATGCATGCGGCCCTGCGTGGCCCGGCCCCATCGTATTTGAGTTTGGATTTTTCGATTTCGGGAAATGCAGAACACTTTTTAAAAAAGTGGCCATCCACGGCCAAGGTATATCTACCTGATGGTAAGTTGCCCGAGGTGGGCCAAATTCTTAAAAACCAAGATTTGGCCCATACCTTTCGCAGACTCATAAGG
>CAYNPP010000169.1:0-3720 GCA_964399095.1 uncultured bacterium
ATCTGCATCGTTCTCAGCGTCAGCAGGGCACTCATCTACATCACCACAAATTCCATCGTCATCTGCATCGTTCTCTGCATCATATGGGCATGCATCATCATCATTTAAGACCCACCCATCAGGTGCAGGCTCATAAACTGTGTTCTCTGTATCAAAACTATATTCTGTACAGTATAGCAACGAATCTCCATATCCAAGACCATCACCATCATTATCAAAATAATAGTCAACAGCTGTAGGGAGAAAGCATCCACATCCTATATCATCAGAATTAGCTATATGCCCTGTATTTCCACCTGAGCAAACCCCACAGTCATCCACAAATGCATCACCACCTAAATCATCATTACAATCTGGGTAGACATTAATATAATCAAGTGTATAGAAAGCAAAATTAGCCCATGGATAATCCTCTGATGGAACGGCCGGATATGCTTCATTAGAATCTCCATTAAAAATTAAAAATTGAGGAATTTCATCATTATTCATATAACCCTCAGTAAAATCTGATCCATCATCACCCATAACGGGGATAGTAGTATACTCGCCAACCCAAGGCCAAGAGCCAACGCAAACTCCATCCTTAAATGCACCTATCCAATCCTCAAATTCAACAAGTTCAACATCATCAATCTCCGATTCAATTACAAGATAAAATGCCTGTGTAGTAGATTGATTAAATTCAAATCCATCTGGAACATATATACAGCTTCCATCATCTACTAGCACATTATCACCACATCCGCCTGTTGCAGAGGAAGGAAGATTTCCATTTAAACAATTTCCATTAAAGGCTAATGGGTCTGCACAGCCAGAGCATTCACCGCCATCTCCATCGCACACTCCACAAGTATCAACATAGTTGCTAGAACAATTTGGATAAGGATCATTACTATTATCTGCCCATCCATCACCAGGATCAGTGCAAAATTCCTGTCCACCACCATATCCAAGTCCATCACCATCTGTATCTAGGTAGTAAGTCTCAAATTCATAATCACATGAACCATCATCTATAGTTGCTTCGGGATCGTAGTTGCATGCTGTTTGATCAGTACAACCAGGTAATTCACAACTAGTATTATCTCCATCGCATACCCCACATTCATCAAGTTCTGCATCACCATCACATACACCTAAGCAATCTTCTATGGCATCACCACCGCAATCACCAAAGCAATCCTCATTTACAATACAATTACCATCACAATCAAAATTTTCCTCTGCATAATAGCATGAGCCATCATCATTCGTTGCATCACTATCATAGTTACATGCAGATTCATCTACACATCCATAAACAAAATCAGGGATTCCATCATCCTCTAAATCCGTTTCTGCATCATCAAGAGCATCATTAATATCATCCTCTCCTGTGAAATCTGTTTCTGCAAGTTCTTCTTCTGTGAGTGTTATTGTATAATCAATTGTAATTTCAACATCATCTCTAGAGTCATTATTTACCGTAATATCTGTTACTTCAACTGTTTCTTCTGGAAGGTCTAACTCAGTTTCCATGTATGATTCAAAGTCTTCTTCAAATTCATCTAAATCATCAAGAACAGATTCATCTACAGTTGTCTCTACAGTAGATTCAATATATACCTCGCAGCTGCTTCCATCTCCATCACACACTCCACAATCATCAAGTTCAGCAGAGCCACCACATTCACCTAAACAATCAGCAATAGAGTCACAGCAACCATCAACATCTGGTGCTACTTCATTACATCCACAGCCTAAATCTTCAGCATCTCCTCCACACTCACCATTACAATCAATATCAACTATGCAATTTCCATCACAATCAAAATTCTCTTCTGCATACACACACGATCCATTATCTGTGTTTGCCTCAAAGTCATAGTTACATGCTTCAGTATCTGTGCAACCATAAACAGGATCGGGTGGACTACCAAGTTCAAGTTCTGTTACCACAGTAAACAAATCACCAAATTCTCCGCCATTTGTTATTGTTGGATTTGTTTCAGTTTCAAATCCCTCACTAACGTCATAAACTCTAAACAGAATACTATTTCCATCCACAGCACCAGCAAGGACAGGTCCATTAAACTGAGAAAGGTCCAAGGACATTATTGCGACAATTTCAAGTTGAGAGCCAGTCCATATACCAGAACCTACTAAAACCTCACCATATTGAGGAGATTCACCTGAGTCAACTGTTGATAGAACTCCATTTAAATCAAACACGCCAACTTCATCACCTACGTCTAGTCCTGTAATTGAATCCTGAAGAATTATAAGATGACTTTCTCCAGTATTCTCTAATTCAACCTGATAATAATCAGAGTACTCACATAAGCCATCATCTATAATTGCATCTGGATCATAGTTATCTGCATCAGAATCTGTGCAACCAGTACAAGAAGTATTATCTCCTTCGCACACACCACACTCATCGGATACAGCAGAACCGCCACACTCTCCAAAGCAATCAATATCAACAATGCAATTGCCATAGCAATCATAATTATCTTCTGGGTAAATACATGAGCCATCATCTATAGTTGCATCAGGGTCATAGTTACAAGAATCCTCCCCTGTACAGCCAACGCAGTCATTATCTCCATCACATACTCCACACTCATCTAGTTCTGCTAAACCTCCACACTCTCCAAAGCAATCAATATCAACAATGCAGTTTCCATTACAATCAAAGTTTTCTTCAGCATATTCACACGAACCATCATCCCATGTTGCCTCTGGATTGTAGTTACAGGCATCCTCATTCGTACAACCATACACTGGATCAGGTTCAGATGAATTTTCATATCCAGGAGTCCCACCAGGAACAACAAAACTGTCCTGCCAGCTCTCTGGGAGATTATTATCAAAATTTGGGTCAATCAACTCAAGAGTTGAGCCACCTGCATCCGCTCCCTGTGGCCACTCATCATCATCACCTTGAAAGCCATCGCTGTATGTTACTACATCTGCAACCTGTCCATTAGAGTCATATAAAGTGAGAGTCTCACCACTATTTGAAAGACTTTCATCTCCATAGCCAAAGCTTCCAGGATATGTATCTGGGTTCCTGGCTAGAAGAACATACTCTCCAGCTTCAACTGATAGACTTTCAAATGTAAAATCAATATTATCTGAGCTTAAGCTCCAGTTATCCAAAGAAACGGTCTGAGAGGAATTGTTATAGAATTCAATAAATTCATAGTCAGAATCCTCTTGATCAAAGCTTAAGCCTGGATTGTAGTTTATCTCATTGATAACAATAAAGCCATCAAAATCAGGATATTCACAGCAATCATCACAAGAGACAATAGCATCAGGGTCATAGTTATCTGCAGAAGAATCAGTGCAGCCAGTGCAGGAAGAGTTGTCTCCACCACACTCACCACAATCATCAAAAATTGTATCACCTCCACACTCTCCTGTGCAATCATTTATATTTCCATCGCAATCGCACCAACCATTATCTTCTGGATAGAAGCAGGAACCATCATTCAATGTAGCCTCAGGATTAAAATTACAGGCATCAGACTCTGTGCAACCCAGAACGTTATCTGAACTCCAGCAGTCTCCAATTTCAGTGTCATATGAAGAACCTGCTGTGCTTGATAGAATAACATCTTCAAAACATACCGTCTGGCCCTCAAATGAGCCATTTAGGTATACGAGTGGACCAGAACCTTCTGGAATACTTCCACCAGTCAGAGAGAAGCCTAGGACAGTGGAGGATGAATT
>CAYNPP010000170.1:0-3688 GCA_964399095.1 uncultured bacterium
TCCAATATCTCTTCCATCTACAACGATTGATCCTTGACTTGCTATCTTACGCTGTTTTTTGACCATCCATTCTCTAATCAAAGCATTAGCGCTTATCTTACTCACTAAAGCAGATACTTTTACATCTCTAAGCCTATTAGTTACATCCTCACCATTTAGCGAGATTGAATAAGAATCTTTTGTATTAGATATTATCATCTTTAATGATGAGATTATTTTATCAACAGGGACTTTTTCAATATCTATGTTATTATCAAGAAAAAATACTGTGACGGCTCTATACATTGAACCTGTATCTAGATACGAAACTCTTAATTTTTCAGCTACTAATTTTGCTGTAGTAGATTTGCCAGATCCTGCAGGCCCATCAATTGCTATTATCAAGTTTATATCTCCATCTTATTAAAAAAGCAAAGTAATATAAGGATATCTGTATATAGATATATAGAAAAAATTAATTTATTAATATTATTGTTTTTAATAATTATACTTGAAATATTTTCTTGATTTCAGCTTCAGTCATTTTTTTTGATTTCCCTCTATCAATATCTTTGAGTGTCAATTTTCCAAAAGCATATCGATGAAGGTTGTACACCTTTATTTCAAATCTGTGAAAAATTCTTCTTATCTCTCTGTTTTTTCCCTCAGTTAGTATCACCCTCCATTTGTACTTCCCTTTTTCAAAACCCATTTTTTTTATTTGGGCTGAGACCTTTTGATTCCTTGATAGGTATATCCCTTTTTTGATTGTAGCTATATTTTTTATTGACAGTTCTTCTTTTGTATAAGCATAATATTTTCTCATTATATTATATCTGGGGTGAAGAATTTTATTAGCGAAGTCACCATCATCTGTAAGAAGCAGTAATCCTGTTGTATCTTTATCCAGTCTTCCAACTGAAAAAATTCTGCTATTACTCTGGATTAAATCAGTTACATTTCTTCTTCCAAATTCATCATGGCTGGTACATATATAGTCTTTGGGTTTATGGAGAATATAATATTCATATTTCTTGGGACGCACTAAGTGCATCCCATCAAATTCAACAGTATCCTCATTCTTTATTAGATATGATAAGTTTGTTTCTACTTTTCCATTGACTGTGATCCTTCCTTCAAGAATATATCTCTCTGATTTTCTTCTTGAGGCAACACCGCAGTGAGCTAAAAATTTGTTTATTCTCATAAATTTTATTTAATTAAATTTTCTTCTTCCATTAACTGAGAAAGTTCCTGAAGTGTGGGGAGATCTTTGAGTGAGCTCATTCCAAATATTTCTAAAAATGATGGGGTTGTAACATAAAGAAGAGCTCTTCCTAGCTCCTTATCTCTTCCATTTATTTTTATTAGATCCTTCTCAAGCATATTCCTTATTATCCCCGAACAATCAACGCCTCTAATATGCTCAACCTCATTTCGTGTTATAGGCTGTTTGTATGCAATTATAGAGAGGACTTCAAGTGTTGGCTTGGTGAATCTAGGTTTTTTTGAATACATATCTAGTCGCTCAATGTAATAATGATACTCGGGCTTAGATAAAAGCTGATATCCTTCTGCAATCTTCTCTATAGCATATCCTTTTCCATATTTTTCATAATCTTTATTTATTTCTTTTATAATCTCTGTTACTCTCTTCTGAGAGATATCCTCAATCACATAATTGATTTCCCTGAACGTTAGCGGCTTTAAAGATGAGTGCAAAAGGACCTCTATTATATTTTTTTTCTTTATTTTCATACTTTGTAAATCACTATATCTGAAAAATTGATAATTTGTTTGAAATTAATATATCTAGTATTTAATAGTTCCAGTAAAGCCAGAAAAAATCCCACAACATAGCTTCTGCTCATTGTGCTATCTATGCAGCTTGATATCTTGAATTTACTTTTATCATTTAGTATCCCTTTTATATGGTTTATATGATCTTCAAGCTGAATTTCATCTGCGTAGATATCTAATTCATTGTTTTCAGGTAGGCTATCAATAATATTTTTGAAGCTTATTGCTAAATCATAGATACTGATATTTGATGGGACGATGTATTCTGCATTGTTCGATGGACTATAGCTTAGATTCATCCCTCTAGAAAATCGTTTTTTATGCTCATCGTATTTTCTCTCTATTTGATCGCTCGCATCTTTAAATCTTTTGTACTCTAAGAGTTTAAACACTAGCTCAGCTCTCGGATCCTCAAATTCCTCATTTTCAATATCCATGATACTTGGGATAAGCATCCTTGCTTTGATTTGAAGCAGGACACTACTCATGTATATGAATTCAGACCCCATATCAATATCCATCATTTCCATAATTTTGATATAATTTAAATAGTCCTCTGTTATTTTAAGGATAGGGATATCATAGATATTTATCCTGTCTCTATTGATAAAGTATAGAAGGAGATCCATTGGTCCCTCAAAATTATTTAATTTAATATTATAATTATTCTGCGTCACTATTTAGCTTTTGCTATCAGTCCAATTTTTCTATAGACCTTATTGAGAGTTTTATTTGCAAGGTATCTAGCTTTGTCTCTTCCTTCAGATAGGATAGAATCTAATTGAGACTTATCATCTATCATTATATTATACCGTTCCTGTATTGGCTTTAAAGCTTCAACGATGATATCTCAAAGATCTTTCTTGAAATCTGAATACATCTTTCCCTGATAGTTCTCTACAATTTTCTTAGGAGGTTCATTGCTGTAAAAGGAATATATATTTATAAGATTATATAGAGCAGTTCTATTTTCTTCATATGCAATTTCTGTTGATGAATCAGTGACAGCTCTCATTATTTTTTTTCTTACAATATCTGGGCTATCAAGCAAAGCAATAAAGTTGTTAAAATTCTCATCAGATTTTGACATTTTAGCATCAGGATTTTGAAGAGACATTATCCTTGCGCCCTGCTTAGGTATGAACGGCTCTGGAAGCACAAATGTTGGGGAGTATTTCCCGTTAAATCTCTGTGCTATATCCCTCGACAGCTCTAGATGCTGCTTCTGATCAGCTCCAACTGGAACAAGGTCCGCCTGATACAGCAATATATCTGATGCCATTAGTACCGGATAGGTGTAGAGCCCTAGATTAATATTTTTGCTGTTCTTTGTCTTATCTTTGAACTGCGTCATTCTGTTTAGCTCGCCCATGTATGTTATTGTATTTAACACCCAGGTTAGCTCTGCATGTTCGGGCACATGAGACTGAATGACAATTAAGCTTTTCTCTGGATCAATTCCACAAGCCATGTACTGAGCTACATAGGAGTAGCACCTCTGACGCAACTCCGCGGGAGTCTGCTCCATTGTAAGAGAGTGAAGATCTACTATTAAATAGATGCACTCATAGTCATCCTGCAAATCGACCCAGTTCTTTAGAGCTCCAATGTAATTAGAGATACATAGCTGACCTGATGGCTGTATACCCGATAATACCTTTTTTTTATTAGCCAATTTAGTTAATTCCTTTCCATGAATAGATACTGCTTCCATGCATCTTGATTTTTATTGACATGGCTTTGAAGGTGAAAAATTTTTGATGGTTTTCTTGGTTTTTTTATCAATATCATATTAATGTCTTTGAGGGAGTGGTCACCTTTCCTTGTGTTGCATTTACTGCATGCTGCAACAAGATTCTCCCATGTGTCCTTCCCTCCTCTTTTCTTTGGGATTATGTGATCGATTGTC
>CAYNPP010000171.1:0-3680 GCA_964399095.1 uncultured bacterium
AGTCATATCACCTGTAATACCGGTTTGGTCACCGGTAATTCCTAAATCAGCCATATAAAATTCCTCCAAATAAGTTAACTATGTTTATTATTATCCCATATACCTCCGACACACAGTGACGTTTGTCATATGGATACTATTGAGTTGCCAATTTATTTCTTTGTTTAGGTAATTGTCGTCTTATTCCCTCTTGTCAATTTAGTCATTTATAATTTTATTATATTATTAATTGCTTAGAGATCGATGGAGTTAACCTAAAAGCAAATTCTGGCTTTTCTATATGGTCTCTATCGCTTTAAAAAGAATTATATTAATTTAAATTACGTAATTTTTGAGCTTTCTTTAGATCAGTTGAACTAGAATAATTCCTCTGAAATTGAGCAACAAATATTAGAAAGTTGGTTTAAATATCCTGAGATAATGCAAAGATGGATATTAATAAATACCTCCGCCATGCGATGTTGCAATATTCATCTGGCCAATTTAACAAAGCGAAGGATATCTATATTCAGATTTTGCAAGTGGCTCCAGATAACCCGTTTGCGCTGCATTTTTATGGGTTGGTTGTCCACAAAGAAGGCCAAAGTGACGCTGCTATAAAATTAATTAAGAGAGCCCTAATTCAAAAACCAGACTATGTCGAGGCTTTGTATAATCTTGGAATTATATTCCAAAAAAAAAATAAATTAGATGATGCCATTAGTGCCTACAGTAACGCAATTAAATCAAATCCCAATTATGCAAAAGCCTATTTCAAACTCAGTCTCTTGTTTGCTACCCAAGGCAAGTATCAAGAGGCAATAGGAGGATATTACCGAGGGTTAGCTCTGAGGCCAAACTATGCTGACGCGTATTTCAAGTTGGGTAGAATATTTGGTCAACTGGGAAATTTTGATTACGCGATACTTAATTACCGCAAATTTTTAGAGTTGGAACCCGATCAAGCAGAGGCTTATAACAACATTGGAAATGCTCTAAGAGAGCAAGGAAAATCAAAAGAGGCCATCTTGTCATATGAAAAAGCCCTTTCCATTAATCCCAATATCCAGAATGCGAGACATTTTCTAAATGCTTTAACCGGCAACACCTCAGATCGGGCCCCGAGAGACTATGTTGAAAGGATTTTCAACAAATATGCTGATAGTTTTGAACAACACCTAGTTGAGAAACTATCGTATAAAATTCCGGTTCTGTTTAAAATGATAGTCAACGATCTAGGGCTGTCAGACAAAAAATTTAAAAATGTAATTGATCTAGGGTGTGGGACTGGACTTTCTGGCGTCCAATTTAGAAATTTAAGTGAACATTTGGTAGGTGTCGATCTCTCAAAAAACATGATCCAGAAAGCCAAAGAAAAAAAAATTTATGACGAATTATGTGTCGATGACATATTAGAAAATCTAAACAGAACCACATCCAGTTTTGATCTCTTTATTTGTACAGACGTTCTTGCTTATTTTGGTGATTTGACACCTGTCTTTCAATCTATCAAGAAACGGTGTCATGCAAAGGCATTATTCCTGTTTTCAACGGAGCATACTGATCACGACGATTTTGTCTTAAACAATAAAGGACGATACGCCCACTCCCCAAATTATATCCATGCCATGTCACTAAACTCAGGATTTAGAGTCTTGTACTCAAATCAAACGGATTTGAGGAAAGAAAAGGATATTTGGATAATGGGAAGCCTGTATATATTACAAAGTGTCTAAATCTTTCCCAACATTAGTCAGGCAATGTATTTATGATGGAGGCTGAATTAAGGCTGGGTAAAATTAACTCGCTGATTGATGAAGGAAATCTATCAGAAGCTAATGAAATTCTTTATAAGCGTCTTTGTAGTTTACCTCATGATCAGAAAACACGCGCCCTTCTTCGTCAGATAGCTCAAAAATCTAGACTGTTTAACCAAGACGAATTTCCCTCAAATCTTGAAAAGATTATTCTCGAGAAATATAGATATTCAATCAAAGGAGCTGCGCGGGGTTGGCAGTATACTAGAATTCTGGATCAACAATACTTAGACCCTCGAATAATGGATTACATTCCTTATTCAAATAAAAATTGGATGCCAAAAAAAAAGAATCAAAACCCCTCCGCAAATTTTTACGAGGACAGCGACCATGACGTTCTAGCTAAACTACAAAGCATTCCCAACCTTATTGAACGATGGAAATATGCAGAGAAATTAGTTATCGGAGATCGACTAGACCAATTATCTGACAGCTTTAACGGGCTGGAAGGTAAAGAACTAAATGAAGAACTGACTGAATTTATTAGTGGAAATGAACTAAACGTCGTTATTCTTGGTGCAGGATGTATAGGCCTCGCGCTCGCAAATTCTTTGAAGATAGGGCTTGGGACCAAGGTGAATATTCTGATAATAGAAAATCGCGTTATTAAATTGCACTTTAAGAAACCTTATACCCGAAATTGGCTCACAAATATTCCTACCAAACTTTTTTCGGGAATTTTGGATCCAATTATTACACAGTTGCTTAGTGAGTTCGGACAACCAAACTACATTGGAGGAAAATTAAATCTCATTGAAACTTTATTATTCCTGTCTTGTAAGAACCTTAATGTTAAGTTCTTGTTTTCTTCTACTTACGATCCAGCGGTTATCAAAAATACCAAAACTCACGTAATTTTTGATGCAACGGGCGGAAAACTAGAAACAAGCCGAAATGATAATGATTTGGTTCCGGCTAATGTAGCTTTCGAATTGGATCCAATCGGTTGTCTAGGAAAAAGACACCTCAAACATGGTATTACGAATCGAGATTCAGCTGACGCTGTGACAATACTATTAAAAAAAGAAGAAGGTTGGTATTACCCACACATACACAATCAACAAATGGCAAACGCAATGTTAAAAATTACATCGATACCGATTAAATTTTACGAGGATATATTGCGTTATACCAGTTCAATAAATAGTGACAGTATTTTTTATGTATGGCCAGGAAGATTGTTACCCAGACTAAATGAAGTTCTGGTAATGATAAGTCTTGGACGTGAGAGTTATGAAGAATTATCCAAATTCATTCCCCAAAAAATTACCCTTCCAGTATTTATTAAAATGGGAGGACTGAAATTAACTAAAACCGATACAAGAGTTAATGGGTTATTTGAATTTATAAATAAGATTTCTGATGGATGTGAAAACATTGAAATTCAACATCCTTTTCTCAACAAACCGCACTTAAAAATTTATCGGCGTCAGTTTTCCAGATTTCAAGATAAATTGCTAATTCCAGTTGGAGATAGCCTTTTAACAGGAAATCCTAAAGTAGGTAACGGTCTAGGAATACACCTGCAGTTTGTTCGTAGTATTCATGACGCTTTTCTTTACCTATGCAACCAACACTAGGTATGACCATCACAAAATTTATGTAATTCGCGTATAATCAAGAGTTATAGGGGCACTACCTGGATTTGTTCTAGTGGTGGTAAGAGGACAAACTCATGTACTAAATTGTTTATTAGTTTTGATCTAACTATTTCCAATGAACAGAACGTAGATTATAAGGCTATAAGATCTAAAGACCGAAAAGAAGTCACCTAAAAAGTTTTAGTATAAAGTTTAAAAAAGGGGGTAATCATGAAAAACCATCTATGGCTGATTTTAGCCTTTATTTTAGTAGTAGGTTTAGCGGGACACAGCCAGGCACAAA
>CAYNPP010000172.1:0-3664 GCA_964399095.1 uncultured bacterium
ATTACATTTAGCACGTACATGACTGCAGCAAGCATGTCAATCCTTGCACCACCCGGCATGAAATACTCTAAGAAAAAATATTCAACAAACAAGCTCCACAGGTACCTTGCGCTTATTCATTTTTCTGGGATGATGGCACAGCCAATACTTGGATACAGGACCGCTAATGCATCTGAACTAGGTTTAGACTATGATAAAATGTTAAGTGCGCATAACACTGTTGGCACCATTACAATGACATCATACTTCCTAGCATTTCTTGTGACCCTATTTAAATAATATGAAAAATATAATCATAGCCCTGTTATTAAACTTTATATTTAGTGCTGAGTGGGGCATTGACACCACCCACTCATATATAAAATATACAGGAAATCATACACTTCATTCCTGGGAGGGAGTATCAAAGAACATTGATTTTAGCTTATCATGCGATGATAATGATAGATGCTCTCTAAATATATCAACGCCACTAGAGAGCCTTGGCAGTGGTAACGACAGCCGAGATTCTAATATGCTGTGGTACACAGAGTCACTTAAATACCCACGAGTCTCATTTACATCTGAAAATTTTAAATATAGTGGAGGAATCGATACAAGCATTGAGCTGGAGGGTGACATTGACTTTCATGGAATAAAAAAAACTGTCCCATTGACAATTACTCTGACCAATAACTCAGATGGCCTCTGGGGATTATGCAACTTCAGCATCAGCCTTGATGATTTTGATGTTGAGAAGCCAAGTCTGCTCATGATTAGAATCTCAGAGATTATTGAAATTGAAAGTAAACTGAAAATTGTTTCGCTGCCTTAACTGTAGTAAATTTTATTATGAAAAAATTATCAAGAAAAGATTTTATATCTAAAACAGGAAAATGTGTGACAGGGACACTTTGCACGCCCCTTATACTGACACTTGCTCAGTCATGCATTGATAATCCGGTAGCCTCATCATCATCTTATCTAGCGACATGCCCATGCCACGGAGCGCAGTACGATGAAAGTGGCGCAGTGGTAACAGGCCCCGCAGAGGAACCACTGACAAAGTATGACGTGACCTTTAACAGTAATCATATTTTTATAGCAGACAGCGATGAGCACGTTGATTTTATCGATCATCCATCCCTTGAAAATGTTGGCGGGGTATCCTCACTTAATGGAATCGACATCGATTCAAATGGAGTTCTTTTATTTAGGAAAAGTGAGGCTGAGATTGTGGCTTTAAGCAGAGAGTGTACCCATCAAGGCTGCGGAATAGATCCATTTGAAGAGGTATAAAAAAAGCGCCCAAAATTGTGAGCGCTTTTTTATATTCTAATTATAGATACAGCTTTTAAGAATCAAGAATAATTCCAATCACGAGTATCACATCTAGGATTGAAACATCTCCATCTCCATTGATATCCGCTACCTGATAATTAACCTCAACATCTCCAAATATCATATTAACTATGATAATAATATCAAGCACAGTCACAGAGCCATCTCCATCAGCATCACCGGCGAGGCCAACTGAGTTAACGCACACCTCTTCGGAGCCATAGGACTGTCCTGTGTCATACATAGCGGTGACATAGTAACAGTACTCTGTCGATGGGTATATATTCTCATCTTCATATACAGTTAATGTCGAGGACCCAATAAAATCACTATCTCTAAAAATATTATAACCTGTTATCTCGCGTGAAGATATTTCTTCAAATAGCCCCTGGTCAAATTCTTGTATTCGTCTGGAACTATTTTCATCA
The DNA here is from genome assembly GCA_964399095.1 of uncultured bacterium. Lineage (GTDB taxonomy): Bacteria > Fidelibacterota > Marinisomatia > SCGC-AAA003-L08 > D37C17 > TMED161. Next base: position 1,749 of record CAYNPP010000172.1, read on the forward strand.
TCAAGAGATTCCATGATCTGAACTTCTCTTCCCATACAATCCTGATACTCTCCCTCACAAATAGAATCCCAGTTATAATCACAACAATATGAATCTATCTCAATCACATATGCATAGCACTCATCGCTGTATGGAGCTTCTGCATCGCAATCAAATAAAATTGGTTCATCCCAAGAGAGCTCAATATGAGTTGAGAATGCTACCGCATCAAGATTTCCTGGAACAGCTAGTTGCTCATCATAGGGAAGCCCGATTGTTATTGGAAGAATAAATTCCACTGGATCTGGACAGCCATTTATCATGTCTTCGCACCACCCTGAGCTCAGCTCTGTTGCGCCCCAGAAGATAGAGATACTCGCTGTTGCTCCTAGAGGAGTGTCAGCTGAAGCTGAGAGCATAAAAGAACCTGGAACAGTCTGGCCAGCTCCGATTCCGTATAGCCAAAAGGTCTCCGCATCAGCAGGAATAACTATGTACCCACTATTTGAGACAATAGTCGCACCAGGATAATACATAAAATCAGCTGAACCAAGATTAGCAAGGTCGATGTTCAAGGTAGCAGATTCACCTGGATCAAGCACACCATTCTGATCTGCATCGATAAGAACTGGGTTTAGCACCTGAAAATCTGTTGCGTGTATTTCAATTGAGAAGCTACTGCTCCACTGGTCATCCTCACCGCTATCATAAAGAACATCAAAGCTCGCCATGTGGTTATCAGGGACGTTCCCTGCTACGGTAAAACTGATTGGAGTTTCTGTCTGTGCAGGCGAGTCCATGATAGCATATGCAATCATCGATGAGCCATCTGTAATTGTTATGTACTCATCTGAACTTGTCACCTCAACTAAAATTGCACTTGCATTAAGTGAGCCAACATTCTCAGCTAAAATATTAATTTCCACATCATCTCCATATGTAATCATATCATCAAAGTTTGATTCACTTACAAGTTCATACCCTGTTGTAATTATATATGCCCCATCAGGTGAAATAACATTGATTTCTGTTTCATATGCATAGGTATTAAATGAAGTAACAACAAGATTCAGTGTCCCTGGAATCATCTCCATCCCATCAAGGGATAGCACAGCTACTCCACCCTGTATATACTCTGAAGCAATTAAATCATTATTACTTGATAAAGCAACAAGCCCCTCTTCTACTCCAGCATCTACCACAAACTCTGTTTGTCCAATTAATATAACGTCATCATGAACTGGTTCAAGCGCATCTGGCTGATCGGTTCTTATGATTAGAGATGGATCGCCAAATGTAGTCCAGTAATTAGTCTCATTGATTCCTGAGCCTCCCTGAGCCTCATTCATATGCATACAACCATTCGCTATAATACCCCCAAAGGATCTTGATATATTTCCCTCGTATGACTCTGTCAATATTGAATTAAATGCCCACTGTCCATGCATAGGTGGCTCCCAAGATTGCGAAATAGTTGAGCCGAGGTGCCCCACTGCCCCTGTTGGATTGCCATCATCATCAGTTGCTCTCATCCATGCTTCAGTAAAGCACTCACCGTAGTTATTAAATTCTCCTGCGTTACATCCAACTGTAAAAATAAATGGCAGCATTGCTGTGTTTGTTAAATCATGGACATTATTCACATTCAGTGGCGCGCCGTTGCCCCATCCTGTTGGACCGGAGTGCCCTGTATAGTTAATAATTCCAACTCCACTATTAATTGCTTCCATGCCTTGGGAAACAGATCCGGTAGGATCATATATCCCATCAAAATTATCGTACGTGTATCCAGATAGAAGCGTGCTCCATAGAAAATCACTAAACTCATTATCTGCCATGCCACCGTACCCAGGCCCTTGATTTGATGCAATGCCAAGCGCATCGTCAAAGTGCTCTGTATACGTTGGAGTCTGCTCGTATGTTAGAGTTCTCTCTAT
>CAYNPP010000173.1:0-3633 GCA_964399095.1 uncultured bacterium
ATCGCCCGCCATTTCCATGCTGGAAGAAACAAAGGGGCAACTTCAATCGCTCTGGATAGATAGCTATGTGCAATTTTATACTTATTTTGGTAACCATACGTCATGGCTAAACCGTAAAATGCTTCTTTATAATCTGGGTTTAAGGCTAAAGCTTTTCTAAAGCTTTTCTCGGCCTTCACGTAATTGCGTGGCTTTTGGCGCAAATAATTCCAAGCAATATTATAATGGGCAAGATCAAATCTCGGATCTATTTCCAAAGCCTTCGTAAACCATTTCAATGTTGTATCTGTATCAAATTTTTTAGATTCCGATGATATTACCCCAAGCCAAAGATAAGCCCATTTTGATTTCGGATTGAGATTTATCGCCGTATTCAAATGCGAGATTGCCTGTTCCCTTTCTCCGGCACTGTAGGCAACAACTCCCAAACGCATGAATGCGAAGTCATTTGTTGGACTAATTTCTATCGCTGTCTTAAGCATCAAGCGCGCACGATCGTAGTCCTTTAATGCAGCATAAATTTGTCCTCTCAAGATATAAGGCTCTGGAGCGCTAGGATCCTGGGTTTTTAACAATACCGATTTAGCAAGAGCTTCATGCGCCCGCTTTAATTCTGCTGAATTATATGGCCGATCGAGGTTATACAAATCACGAATAGCAGCCATGCCGTCAATGTAAGCATCAAGTTGCAGGTACTCGGCATCGTCAGGTCTTAGTTCAAGAGCCTTTCCAATAAACTTCTTTGATACTTCAACATTGTTTTCGGAATAGAGAAGATCTTTACCTACTTCCGCATAATCACTTGCAAGTGTACGCAACTTATACTGATCTATAACCCATATTCCTAGCTCGCCACTACCTATAATTCCTGACACCAAAAGGATAAGTAAGGATCCTGCCTTAGCTATGACTTTAGCCAGCCGAGCTCGTCTAGACTCTTCCTCATCAGGAGAAAAATATTTTGATATCTTCGAGAGAACCTCGTTTTGGCGAGTGACAAGCTCTTCAAGGCTTTCTTGTGGTTTATCGTCCTCTACCAATCCATCCTCTCTCACATAAACGATCTGTTTTAATTAATTGTGGACTTAAATCTTGATTTTCTCATTTGAACAGATCTGGCCGACACAGCGCCAAACGAATGGGCCCCATTTTGTAAATTTTTTGCACGGTCATTTGGATACCCCGTACCATGTTTTCGCGTACTGATTTTTTCTAAGCGACCAATTACCTCTATGCCCGCTTGATAGCTATAGCCGGTTTTCGCCGCAATCTCCGCTCCACGAATATCGGCTTCAGCTTCGATATCTTTACTATAGCCATTTTCCATATACGCAAAAAAGTCTCCAAAACCGTCCTCACCAAACATCTTCGAAGCTATAGCACCACCTTTTGCTTGTATGATGGCATTAAGGCCATGGTCTAGCTCAATATGAGCGATTTCATGAGCAAGGACAAAAGCCAGTTCATCTTCATTATTTACAAAATTTAGCAAACCGGTATATACAATAATAAATCCCCCGGGGGCAGCGTGTGCGTTAATAACATTATCATCCTCAATAAGAGCAACGACAGGCTCAATATAATTTCCATAATAGCGGCTGTTAAGAAGAAGATTTAGTGCAATATTACGAAGATAAATAACCCGAGGGTCATCAGGTCTAACTACGATTTTCTCCCCAAGGACTTGGGCCGAAAGCGTACGTCCAAGAACGTATCTTCCCAATGGTCCCAGTAAGGAAGCTTGCTTTCCTTCTAAAAGCTCGCCCAAACCACCCAAGAAATTTAGCCCACCACCTTGTTGGCCCGTTCCTGTTGATGTTTGATCAAGCTCTTTCAGAAGGTCCCCTAACGGATTTTCAGTTTCCCCACCCTTATCAAGATCTTTGGGGCTCTGCTCGAGTTCTTTAAGAAGCCCTCCAAGGGGGTTATCACTGTTCCCGCCTAACAAACCGCCCAGGCTTTGGGCCACGCCAGCCTTTGGGGTACAAACCCAAATGAACATACAAGAAGCCAAAGCAACCAAAAATAATTTCAAATACTTCACCTAAACTCTCCTAAACGACCTTCCCGCCGAAACGCACTTAAGCCCTTTAAATTAAAGGCACCTTGCGCTGCTCTTATATGCTTATCCGTCAACATGAAATCAGCGCGGCCCGCTATAGCCGTGCCGGCCGCTCCCCTCATTGCGCGCAACTCACCTTCTTCATCCTCTGAGAAATTTCTTTTCCCCTTAGCGATATTGAGCTTTTTCACCTTCTCCTTCGCGCGCTCTATGGATTGGCTTTCAAATAAGGTTTTAGATACCACGCAACTTCCTGATATGAACCGACTGTCACCAACGCCAATCCACGAAGCCCTAGTGTATTGCTCGGGTGTAATTTTATCTACACCCGAATCCCCGCTCTGTTGAGCAGACGCTTGATTTTCTAATCTTGATTTAGATGAAAAATCAGAGGCAGGTAACTCGAACAACCCTTCAAGCGCGGCTACCTTAAGTTCTTGTCCAAATAGCGCTTCACCAATCACGCTTGATAGGCCTGTTGGCTGAGAATGGATAACCGCCTTTTTACATGCCACCACGACAGTTTGACCTTTTTTGATCTGTTCAAACGCCTGAGCCGGGAACAAAATCAAAGGAGTGAGTACTATAAAAAACAATTGTACAAATATCTGCCTTAACAGTTTCATGATTTGGCTCGCCTACTCTACGAATTAAATTGATAAACCTTAGACATTAGATTTCACATTATACAGCTACTAAAGGTCTATTAATACGTATAACGCAAATGCATGTTATCCTAACAAATATTTTATTTCTACAAACATATTTTTCGTTTTCCCCAATGCCGATGGGGCAGTTTGAGGGGTTAATTTACATTTGTTATGTTGGGTATGATGGACCGAATACGTGATGATGGCAAACAGTAAAGAGCCTCTCTCTCCAGCTTTAAAGTTCTATTTCTGAAAGAACGGCAAACCCGCTCACAAATTTGAATTTATGTTTTATTCCTAATACCATTTTCTTATCGTATTGTGTTAGTTTGTTATTATCATTTAGTTTTTTAATTGTTATTTTTTTCTCATCAATTTTTATAACTATATTATACTTGGTTTTTTCACAATCTATATATGCTCCAATCGTGCTCTTAAAAGGGTACCAATCCCAATAGCTATTCTCGTCTTTGGTATTAGGTTCCGGCAAAATCCATTCTTCAATTGTAAATAAAAAATCATCCAAGTCCGAAATTGATACTGATACTTCGGCAGCTGTATATCCGGATGTCCTTCCATAACGCGGATCTATACTTTCGGACTCCGAGCCTTTAATATTTGTGATTATTTTTGAGACCGTTATATTGGACGCTTGCAGAAACTTTCCTAATGGAGCTGTCTCACTGAGCTTATCCGACGATTCGTCGGTTATAATATTCTGAATTTTTCCGGCGATGTTACAGAATTTACTTTCTACTGAATTTTCATCAAATTCGTTCATCTCGAACTTCTCTAAAGAATTAAATCGACTAGGGTTTTGGATCTGCTTGTTAAGAGAGGATCTGGCTCTATCTGATTTGGTGTTAGGTCGCTATGTGGTTGATAGCTCAAACAATGATTTTGGATGGTCAGCTGATGCTG
>CAYNPP010000174.1:0-3525 GCA_964399095.1 uncultured bacterium
TTGAAGATATTAGGAATGTAATAGAAAGATCATCTGCTAGGGAAACAGCGATGCGTGTTGCTATAGCTAGCATTTGCAGAAAGATGCTAGATGAACTAAATATCAATGTTTGCAGTAGAGTCATTCAGATACTAGATGCAAAAGATGAAGATGTGCCCAGTGTTAAAATTGATGAAATAAATAAAATTGCAGATAGGTCAATTGTTAGATGTTTGAATAAAGATGCAGAGAAAGATATGATTAAAGTAATTGATACCGCAAAAAAAAATGGTGATTCAGTTGGAGGGATAATTGAGGTTATGTGCTCAGGATTACCATATGGATTAGGTAGCTATACTCAATGGGATAAAAAATTGCAATCTAAAATTTCTGAATCGTTACTATCTATTAATGCATTTAAGGCAATTGAATTTGGAATGGGATCTGATATAGCCTCTTACTATGGTAGTCAAGTGCATGATGAAATAGAATACAGCGATAAATTTTTAAGAAAAACAAATAATGCCGGAGGAATTGAAGGTGGAATGAGTAATGCACAACCATTGGTAATTAGATTAACTATGAAGCCTATTCCAACGCTGATAAAGCCTCTAGATAGCGTTGATATAGAAACCCTATATCCCCAAAAAGCTCATAAAGAAAGAACGGATTCTTGTGCTGTCCCAGCAGCATCTATTATAGCAGAAAATGTGCTATGTATAGCTATTGCAGATTCGGTATTATCTAAGTTTGGAGGGGACTCACTTAATCAGCTTAAAACTCATATCAGTAAAAGTGCAAAATACTAAAGCAAGTATATTGATATTTGGGATGCCTCTAACGGGTAAAACTACAATAGGGAAAATATTAGCAAAAAAGTTAAATATAAGCTTTTATGATTTAGATCAGTATATAGAACAAAAGCATAGAGATTCAATTTTTAATTTAGTCAATAAAAAAGGTGAAGAAGAATTTAGAAACATTGAATCAAGCTGTCTTAAGGATTTTACTCCCCACGATAGCCATGTATTATCTCTTGGCGGAGGTGCAGTTAATTCAAGAAACATGGATATCATATATAATTATAGTATAAGAATATGGTTTAAATCAAACTTACAAACTCTTATAAGAAGATTTACAAAGGATGGGGAAAACCATAGACCACTCATAGATTCAACAAATTTAATGGAGTCATTAAATACCATTTATATTAATAGAAAAGAAAATTATAATAAATGTTCAAATCATGCTATTAACATTAATAATAAATCAACTGATATGATTATCAGTGAATTAACAAATATCATTAATGAAAGAAATTAAGTTAAATCTAATTCAACCTCCTTTATGCTACAGCGTTACTGTTGAAAAAGAGATATTAAGCAAATTTCATCTTTATGTAAAGAATGTAGAGAGATATAGAAATATTGTAATTATATACGACAGTAATATAGAAACAGAATTTTTATCAAAGCTTATTCAATCAATTTCTGATTTAAAAATTATTTATAATCTAATGCCTATAGATTTAAGTAGTAGTTCCAAATCATTTGATCTATACATGGATATCATCAAGAATCTAATAGAGTTAAATTGTAGTAGGGATACCCTTTTGGTGGCTTTTGGTGGAGGCTCTATTGGAGACACTGTCGGATTTGTATCATCCACGTACCTTAGAGGAATTGACTATATTAATATCCCAACCACACTTCTGTCAATGATTGATTCCTCTATTGGCGGAAAAACAGGATTAGATTTTAAACAGGGTAAAAATCTTATTGGATCATTTTATCATCCACAATCTGTTTTAATTGACCTTGCGTTACTAGAGTCTTTAGATAAAAGAGAATTTAATTCTGGTTTATTTGAAGCTATAAAATATGGCCTTATTCAAGATAAAAAACTATTTAGTTTTATTAATGATAATATACATAAAATGAGTAAAAATTCGTTTCTTGAGGAGCTAGTCTATTGGTGCTGTTCAATAAAAATTAACATTGTTAAGAAAGATGAAAAGGATATAAAAGAGAGAATGAAACTAAATTTTGGGCACACCATTGGTCATGCTATTGAATCAAAATACAAGGTTCGTCATGGAGAAGCCATAGGATACGGGATGTTATGCGCAAGTTATATATCAAGAGAAGTTGGCACGTTATCAGATGAAAGCCTTACTAGGATTAATTCTATTATTAGAAAAAATAAACTACCCCACCTAAAACCAAATGCAGATGACATAATTAATTTTTTATCAATGGATAAAAAAATTGTAAAGGGAAATAATAACTTCATTTTATTAAATGGTATCGGTAATTCGTATATTTCATCAGATGTAAATAATAATTTGATAAGAAATTCAATACAATACTTATGAATATTTTAGTAATAAATGGTCCCAATCTAAATTTACTCGGAGAAAGGCAGATAGATGTTTATGGGAGTGATTCTCTTGAGGAGTTGATGATGTGGCTTGAATCTTCACATGAAGGTAGTCAGCACAACTTCAAATTTTATCAATCTAATCATGAGGGTGTGATTATTGATGCCATTCAAGATGAAAGAGAATGGGCAGATGGAATTATTATAAATGCAGGTGCATTTACTCACTACTCATATGCGATAAGAGATGCGTTAGAATCTGTAGATATCTGTTCAATAGAAGTTCACCTAACCGATATTATGAAAAGAGAGGACTTTAGAGAAATATCTGTTATTAAGGATGTCTGCAAAGGGCAGATATATGGACTAGGAAAGAACTCATATCTAGATGCAGTAAAAAATATAGAGGAGCTTGTAAAATGAGTTTAATATTAGGACTATCCATTCTTTTATTTATATCATGTGATTCTGCATCTGAAAATTTTATTAAGGATCCCGGATTTGGAGAATGTCCAGAAGCAAATGGGTGCGAATGTGAATCATCTGATTCATGCCCAGAAAACTCAGAATGCACACAATTAAAGAGAGGAAAATATTGCATTCCTCAAGAGGGTTCAATTGTCCCTCAATTTATTGGCATTGATCAATTTGGTAATGACTTTAGCTTATATGATTTAGCTCTTAAAGGTAAGCCTATACTTATAGAAATATGTTCAGCTAGTGGCAAGGCCTGTAATGAATTATCAGCATGGCTTGCACGTAAAAATAATGCTGTGACAAATAGGAGTTGGTTTAAAGATAAATTTTTAGATATAAGAAGCATGATTGATAACGGTGAAATGTATTGGATAAATATTGTTCACATCGATGAAAATAAAAACCCTGCAACATCTCAAACTGTCATGGATTTATATGATAAATATCCTCATCCTAATATCATTTTATTAGCTGATCCTGAATCAAAAATGAAGACATGGATTCGCCCTGAAGGCATGCCCTGCATGATATTGGTAGATGAAAAAATGGTTATAAAAGCTAGAGATATCAGAGGAATTGAATATTCTATCGATGGACTTTATAGAATGTTACATTAACATATTATGCTTATTTATATATTAGGAACAGCTCAAGATGGTGGATATCCACATCCAGGATGTAAACAAGTAT